>SOKG01000002.1 GCA_004376205.1 Dehalococcoidia bacterium
CAATGGGGACTGGGCTTTCTCCCGGGAGCGCGACTGGGGGACACCGCTCAATATCTGGCACTGTGGGTCATGCGATGCGCAGAACCTTGCGGAGCGGAAGCCCCTGGAGCGAGAGTGTGTGGGCAGCGTTGAGGAGCTGAAGGCCAAGCCAGGCATCAGCGGCATAGAGGGTCTCTCGGACTTGCATCGTCCCTATATTGATGAGGTGACATACGATTGTCCCCAATGTGGCGCGGAGATGCGCCGTGTGCCCGAGGTTATCGATTGCTGGTTTGACTCCGGGGCGATGCCCTTTGCCCAGTGGCACTATCCCTTCGAGAACCAGGCTCTTTTCGAGGAGCGCTTCCCTGCTGACTACATCTGTGAGGCTGTGGACCAGACGCGCGGCTGGTTCTACAGCCTGCATGCCCTCTCTATCCTTCTGAAGGAGCAGCCTTGCTTTAGCAACGTCATTTGTCTCGGCCATATCCTCGACGCCACCGGGGAGAAAATGAGTAAGTCGAAGGGTAACGTTGTCACTCCTGAGGAGGTGCTGGATGCCAGCGGGGCCGATGCTCTGCGCTGGTATCTATATACCTCCTCCCCCCCGGGCAATGTGCGCCGCTTTTCCGGAGAGCTGGTCGAGGAAGTTGTACGCAAGTTCTTGCTAACCCTATGGAATACCTACTCTTTCTTCGTGACCTATGCCAACATCGACAAATTCGACCCTCGTACTTCTGTCAGCCAGGAGGGTCTTCCTGAACTCGACCGCTGGATACTCTCGGAGCTCAACCAGCTTGTCGATAGGGTGACTCGCTCGCTCGATCAATATGATCCCACAGGGGCGGGACGGATGATCGAGGATTTTGTGCAAGACCTCTCTAATTGGTACGTGAGAAGGAGCCGAAGGCGATTTTGGAAGAGCGAGAACGATGCTGACAAACAAGCGGCTTACACAACCCTCTACCAGTGCCTGGTCACATTGGCCAAACTGCTTGCCCCGTTCACCCCGTTTATTGCCGAGGAGCTTTATCAGAACCTGGTGAGGTCGGTTGATAAGAGTGCTGCGGAGAGCGTTCACCTCACCGATTATCCCCAGGCTGACCTGAGTCAGGTTGATGAGGAATTATCCGCCGATACTCGTTTGGCGATGACGGTGTCGAGTCTGGGGCGTTCTGCTCGCGCCAAAGCGAACTTGAAAGTGCGCCAGCCCCTGGCGAAGGTTCTGGTGAAGGTTAGGTCGAAAAGAGAGCAAGCAGGCTTGAATCGAATGGCCTCTCAGGTGCTAGAGGAACTCAACGTGAAAAGAGTAGATGTTACGATCGGCGTACCTGCAACTGCCGTTACCGCAGAAGGCCTGCCTCCTACTATTGAAGTTGAATTGGATACTAATATCGATCAGAAGCTTGCTGACGAAGGCTTGGCGCGGGAGCTGGTGCACCGCCTCCAGACGATGCGCAAGCAGGCTGGCTTCGATATCGCTGATTACATCGAGACCTATTATCAGGGGGGTGATTCGATCCAGCGAGTGATGAGGGAATTTGCCTCCTACATCAGGCAGGAGACCTTGTCGCAAACGCTAACTCAGGGTAGTCCCCCGGATGGAGCCTTTGCCAAGAGCCACACGATTGACGGCGATGAGGTAGTGTTGGCGGTAAAGAGAGTGAGCGGCTAAAGTCCTTCCGGCCTTTCCACTAGGGTGACCCAGACTTCGTGCTGCTGTTCCCCTCTCCAGAAGGTTATCCCTACCCTGTCCCCGACGTCATACTCCCATAGCAGCTTTATCAACTGGGATGCCTCGCTCACCTCCTGCCCCTGGAAGTGGGTGATAACGTCGCCGACCTCGATACCCTCTCCTGCTGCCGGGCTATCCGGTACAACGGACCGTACAAGAACCCCTCTATTTCTGGACAAGCCGAGTTCCGTAGCCAGAGCCGGGGTAACTGTTTGCAGTGTGACACCCAGATAAGGTCTGGTGACTCGCCCGTACTGGACTAGATCCTCATATACTCGCCGGGCGGTGCTGGCGTTTATGGCAAAGCCGATGTTTTGCGCCGTGTATATGATGGCGCTGTTAATCCCTACTACTTTGCCTTCGAGATCTACCAAGGGTCCGCCGCTGTTCCCGGGGTTGATCGCGGCATCTGTCTGGATTACATCGTAAAAGGTGCTCTCCTCTAAGGTGAAGGAGCGCTCGAGATTGCTTACTATGCCTATGGTCACCGAGGGACCACCTTCAAGCCCCAGAGCATTGCCCAGAGCAATTACCCAGTCTCCGATGCGCAGCTTCGAGGTGTCGGCGAAACTGAGTGTGGGGAAATCCTGCCCCTCTATTTTGATCACCGCCAGGTCGCTGAGGAGATCGGCGCCTATTAACTCAGCCTGATAGATATGGTCATCGTCGGGGAGAAGCACCTCGATGTTGCGGGCATCCTCAACCACGTGATTGTTGGTCAGGATATAGCCGTCCGAGCTGAGGAGCACCCCTGAGCCACTCTTGGTACGTAGGTACTGGGTGAAGAAAGAGAATTCGATGTACTCAACGGAAATGTAAACCACTGCTGGTGTAACCCTTTCCACAATCCCAGCGATGGAGGGAAGGGGCGATGGCGTGGATTGGGTGGGGGTTGCCGTTGGCTGGGTCGCAGGTGTAGGGGTTGCGGTGATGGTTGGCGTGGGGGTGCTCGTTTGATCTGATGCAGTGTCACATGCGCTGACAAACAGCAGCAAGAGCACCACAGGCAAAACGAGGACTCTGATCCTGATCATCCTAGAGGTCGCTTGTTTTTCTTGGGTTAACCTTTTCCCAGCATCAGTCGGCGGAGTGCGCCCACTCCACCTGAGGTCAGCGATGACATGTTTCCGAAAAGCGCTGGTGGCAATGGCGCCAATCTGAGGAGCTTCTCTTTAGTAGTTTCCTCAGCCAGGGCTTCTGTGGCCAGCGCAGGTCTTACCCTGGGGTATACCGAGGTAAGCTTGGCGCAGAAGAGCAGGATCACTGCCGAGATATACGCCCAGGTCATCAAGGCGATGATTACGCCCACGGAGCCGTAGACAAGGCTGTAGGTAGCGAAGTTGGCCACGAACCAGACAAAAACATTCTTGACAATCTCGAATAGAACTGCCGCTGCCAGTGCCCCGATCGCGGCGTGCCGCCAGTGAACCTTGGTGTTGGGAACCAGCTTGTAGAGGAACAGAACACCCAGGAAAGTGATAAAGACGCTAGTCGCGATTACAGCGGAGTGCCAAACCAGGCTGCCATCCATAAGTCGTTCTCCGAAAACAGGAAGGCTTGCCTCTCGGATGACCTTAAAAGCGGTAGTTAAGCCGAGAGACATGAGTATAAGGGCGCCCAATCCTATCATCATTAGGAACTCCATCAGTCTCTCGTGGAAGAAGGGACGGGGCTGTCTTACGCCCCAGGCGGTATTCAACGATTTCCTGATGGCATTGAACACGGTCATGCCTGCCCAGATAAGCCCTACAGTGGCTATTATGCCTGCCGCTCCCCAGCTACGAGAGACAGCCAGGATCGTGCCCTCCACGAAGTCTGTCGACACTGGGATGAAACCGGTGATTGCTTCTGTCACCTTGGCCGCGGCGCTGGGATCCTTCATGATGAGGCCGAATATCGAGATTGCTGCCAAGACTAAAGGGAAGAGTGAAAGCAAGAGATAGAAGGAGACCGCGGCCGCCAGATGGGGGCAATTATCTGCAAGGAACTCGTTGACGGCTCCTTTTATCACCTCTACGACAGTCAGTAATCGTCGCGCTGTCATTGCTCCTTTTTCCGCCTCTATCGGCGCTTATGGATTTATGGTTGAGACGATGGTTTCTTGACCTGCTTCGCGTGTTATAGAGTTCGCCTCATTTTCAGCTGGATGGACTAACGGACTGTTCTTATCCCCATATTCTGGTTTAAAGTCATCAAAAAGTCCGCTCTGGTGCTTTTTAGCCTTGTTCCGCAACGGACTCTAGTCTATTTTATCACGTGTTGTCAAGTCCCTCTACTAGTCCCTATTATACAGCAACTTTCCAGCTGCTGGCTAGTCAGGGTCTTAGCGCAAGACCGTAAACTACTCTCGCTGACCTTTATCTGGCTGATGTTCTCCTTTGTCGGCTGTCGACAGGCGTTGCTTCAGCTTGGATACGCCGCGCTGCAGCAGGTCTTGGACATCAGCCACCTCCTTGGAAATAGTGGCCCTGAAGTAAGAGCTGTATTCGCCCATGCGGCGAAATTTCTTGTAACGCTTTTTGACCAGCTTGGGCAGAGTGTCTTGTTGAGCTTCGAGAAGCTCACGAACAAGGGAGTTCTTCAGTAACCGAGCGGCTTCATCGGGATCGTTATGGGCACCGCCCTCCGGCTCGGGCACCACTGTATCGATGACGCCTAGCTCCTTGCAGTCCAGAGCAGTGAGCTTCAAAGCTGAAGCCATCTCCTCCGCTTTTCTGGCATCTCGATAGATGATGGACGCTGCGTCCTCGGGCGAGATGACAGAATAGATTGCATTTTCCAGCATCAGGATCCGATCGGCAACCCCGAGGGCGAGTGCCCCCTCGCTTCCTCCCTCCCCGACGATAACCGATACTATGGGAGTTGGGAGGTCCGACATGAGGGCCAGGGTGCTTGCGATCGCCTGTCCAATACCCCGCTCTTCGGCATCGAGCCCGGGATAGGCCCCTGGGGTATCAATTAGGGTTATTACGGGCAGTCCAAAGACGGCAGCCAGCCTCATAGCCCTCTGTGCCTTGCGGAAACCCTCGGGGTAGGCCCGGCCCTCGTTATGGCTTCGCTCCTGCCCGATTACGACCACTGCCTCTCCGCTGAGTTCAGCCACTCCACATACCACTGCCCCGTCGTCACCATAGTGACGATCGCCGCGGAGTTCGACAAAGGATGAGGTGATCCTGGAGATATAGTCCAAAGCGGTAGGTCGCTTCTGGTGGCGCGCCAGCTGTACCGTGTGCCAGGCTTGCTCTTCTGGATGCTCAGGGAGGGGATATGGTTTACCTCTCTTGGTCATGGTCAAGCGATATCTGGAGCTAAGCAGGTCGAGGAGTACAGATAGTAACTGGCGCAGCTTGGTGCGATCGACCACTTGGTCAATCATCCCGTGCTGCAGATGGTCCTCGGCAGTGTGGCTACCCTCGGGGAGAGGTTTCCCTGAGGTCTGCTCCACCACACGCAACGGTGCGAAGCCAATCAGCGCCTGTGGCTCGGCCAGGATCACGTCCCCAAGGTTGGCGAAGCTTGCATAGACCTCTCCGCTGGTGGGATTGGTCAGAACTGAGATATGAGGCAGCCTTTGAGCGTGGAGGTGCTTGGCTGCGGCTGCAGTTTTGGCCATCTGCATGAGGGAGAGCACCCCTTCCTGCACTCTGGCCCCACCGCTTGAGACCACCGTGACCATGGGAATCCTCCTCCTGGCGGCCAGCTCGAACGCCAGCGCCACCTTCTCACCGACCACGCCTCCCATATTGCCCCCCAGAAAGCCGAAATCGAGCACGGCGATGGCTGTAGGATTACCGCCAATCGTGCAAACCCCCGTGATCACCGCCTCAGTCAGCCCCGTCCTGAGCTGAGCCTCGAGGATGCGTTCCCCGTAGGGCTCTTTTCCTGAGAAGGCAAGAGGGTCGATGGAGCTCAGGAATCGGTTTACCTCCTTGAAGCTTCCAGTATCGACCAGGAGGTCTATCCGCTGCCGCGCTGGGAGGCTGTGATGGAATCTACACTCAGGGCAGACCCGGTAGCGATGATAGATTTCTGATTGGGTCAGGTTGATGCCGCAAAACAGGCAGTATTCCTCCTCCACGATTTGCTGCTCCTCGACCTCATCCTGTTGCACAGGCGAGGCAGGGAAATCATCACGATTTTTCATCACTCCCCCCTTCATCTGCTTCAACAACCTCCGCGGGACTACCCGGTTCACTACGGATGATAATCCCGTCCCTCTCCAGAGAGTCCATGATCCTCGCTGCCCGCGGATAACCGACGTGGAGTCGGCGCTGGATAAGGGAGGTGGAAATGTGAGAACTCTCCCTGGCCAATCTCCTCGCTGTCGCCAGCATAGGATCGTCGTCCCATGTCTCATCAACCGATATCGAGGCGAAGGTTTTGGCCACGGTGTCCCCCAGGGAGGGTGCGTAGAGATCTTGTCTCTGCTTCCAGAATTTGACCACTCTATCTATCTCCTGGTCGGAGACAAAGCACCCCCGCAGTCGCTTGGGCTTGGCGGCGTCAGGTGGCATATAGAGCATATCACCTCGCCCCAGCAGCTTCTCCGCACCAGCGGCATCGAGGATGGTGCGAGAGTCCACGATGGAGGTTACCGCAAAGGCTATCCTGGTGGGGAAATTAGCCTTGATCAGTCCGGTAACCACGTCCACGGAGGGACGTTGGGTAGCGATGATAAGATGGATGCCGGTGGCCCGCGACAGCTGGGCTAGACGGCAGACGGAGGGCTCAACCACCTCGGCTGCAGTCATCATAAGGTGAGCCAATTCATCTATGACGACCACCAGATAGGGAATGGGCTCGGTTATCAGCTGGCTGCGGTTGTAGCCCTCGATGTTGCGCACTCCCGCCGCTGCGAACTTATTATAGCGGTTATCCATCTCCCTGATGAGACGGCGCAGGGCCTCGATCGCCTTATCGACTTCAACGACTACCGGCGATATGAGATGAGGCACACCAGCGAAGTTCACTAGCTCCACCCGCTTGGGATCGATGAGTAGCATACGCATATCTTGCGGCGGGTTCTGCATTAGCAGGCAAGTGATAATGGCATTAATGCACACTGTCTTGCCGCTTCCTGTTTCGCCGGCAATGAGCAGGTGAGGCATCTTGGAAAGATCAGCGGCTACCGCCTCACCAGCGGTCCCTTTGCCCAATGCCAAGGCGAGGCTTGATTTCGACCTGATCCTGTGGAAGGCTGGACTGTCAGCCACGCTCCTGAGGCGCACCAAAGCACTGGCGGTGTTGGGAACCTCAATTCCCACCAGGGGTTTTCCTGGAACCGGGGCTTCGATTCTGATGCCGGGGGAGGCCAGGGCGAGCTCAAGGTTGCTGGCCAAGGCGGTGATACGCTCCACCTTTACTCTCGTTTTGGATACCTCCTCCTGCCTCTCTATGGGATTGCCATCTTTATCCAGCTTGACCTTGCCCTGCTGGTCTCGCTCTACCACCCGCTTGTACTTGCGAGTCCAGCCCGGCTCGATGCCAAACTGGGTAACGGAAGGCCCTGGATTTATTTGCAGCACTTTGGCCTCTACCCCATAACTGGCAAGAGCTTCCTCAATCAGCCTTGCCCGCTGCTCATTGTCCGCCGTACTGAACGCGGTCTCGACCACCCTATCGAGGAGTTCGATGGCAGGCAATTGCCCCCTTTCGGGGACAGCGAGCTTGGCTGGCTCTTTGCCAGTAGGTATCTCTATTCTCTCCTCGGTGGCAATGGCTGGCTGGCGCGGCATCTGGTCGGTCGCTGCTTCAGGTTCGGCCATAACTTGATCCGCGTCAAACTCGGAACTCAAGGTCTCCCTCGCTGTCTCAGATTCAGCTGCAGGCCGACGGCGTAACGCATGGCTCAGGGCAACGATCGATCCCATCAGCAATCGACGGGGAGGATACCTGCGGTACAACTGAGCCAACCGGTGTCCCAATCCTGCAAGAAGCCGCGAGGCACGGAAAAGCATTGCTGACCCTGCTGCCCTTGCTGCCGAGCCCAAAAGCTGGAGGAATCTAAGGCTGATTTTGGGGGCGACAAGCGCTATCCCCGCCAGGATGAAAAGAGCGAGCCTCAAGGCTGAGGGGACAGCAGCCCCTTGGCTGCCCACCAAGTACTCTCCTGCCCTCCCACCCAGGCTTACCTCGCTGAATCTGGCATCGGCGATTGTGAGTCCGGAGGGATGGAATAAGGAGAGTATAGCCCAGACTGCAATGGTTAAGGAAAGGACGCCCAGCCAGATGTTCCACCGTGTGAGCAGGCTACGCCGTCTTGGACTCCATAGCAATAGGAGGACAGCAACTCCCACCCAGGCAAGACACAGGATAAGCCCAAAGCCTATGGCCTCAAAAATGACGGTGCCCAGCAACTCGCGGAAAAAGACTACCACTCCCAATACCGCTGCTGCCACAACAATCCTCAACACCATCCACTGGTAGCCTAAGAAGCTGTTGGATGCGCCGGGGTTGCCGCGGCGGTTTTTGGATTCCGATCTCGCCATATCTATGCCTTTTCCTAAAACATGGATAGCTGTTGTGGCTTGCTCTCCTCCTCTTCTTCCACCTCCTCGCTCCGAGCAAGTATAGAGGGTATCTTGAGCATATCGGCTTCGATTGTCTGGCGCAGGCTCTGCTGGTGCAGGGCAGCGGCAGGGTGATACATGGGGTAGTAGATCACGTTATTTTGCCTTCGTTCCTTCCCATGAATCTTGCTGATGGCTTCTCCGGGGAAGAATTTTGCCAGTGAATAACGGCCAAGGGTAACGATCATCTTTGGTGAGATCAGTTCAAGCTGTAGTTCGAGCCACTTCTGACAGTTCTTGATTTCGGTGGGGAGAGGGTCGCGGTTCCCCGGAGGACGGCATTTCATCACGTTGCAGATGTAGATATCGCTGCGCTTGAGGCCGATGGAGTTGAGCAGATAGTCGAGGAATTGACCCGCTTGGCCCACAAAAGGAAGCCCTTGTTGATCCTCATAAAAGCCTGGTGCCTCCCCGATGAACACTATCTGGGCCTTCTCCGCTCCAGCGCCGGGAACTACCTTGGTGCGGGTCTTGGCCAGCTCCTCGCAGTCCTGGCAAGCCGCTATCTCCTGGTAGAGCTCAGCCAGTGGTGACACCTTGACCTCCTCGACTGAATAGTAACATCCTGCACCCGATGACCAGCAAGGCTATGGCAAAGACGCGAGTCAGCCATTCGGCAGTAACCATACCCGCTGCCCAGGCTCCCAGCAGCGAGAAGACAATTGCAGTGGGGGCAATCCACATCGCCATGCTCAACTCCACGTTTTCTTGGCGGTAATGTATAAAGGCCCCTACGAGGGCTGTAAGCATCATGGCGCTGAGTGCAACACCCTGCGCAGTGTGTTGTTCAACTCCCAAGAGTAGAACCATCCCTGGGATTGCAACCATGCCGCCGCCTACGCCGAGCATCCCGCTGAGTACTCCAGCAGTCAAACCCACGGCAAGGGCAATCACAATGTCCTCAATCATAATGTCCATGTACTCTTGACCTACCTCAGGAACAGTATCGCGGCAATAGCTATGGTGTATACGCCGAAAACCTGCCGCAGCCTGTGGGCAGGCACCTTCATCATCAGCTTCGCCCCGACGATGACGCCTATGACGCTTCCGGCGCCTATTGTTGCCACCCACTCCCAGTTGACATCCCCTCGCAAGGCATATACGAGGGCACCCATCATAGCGATAGGAACTATGACGGCAAGCGAAGTGCCATGGGCCCTATGCTGGGTGAGATATAACAATCCGGTCATCATCGGGACCAGGATGATTCCGCCACCGATCCCCAGGAACCCAGCCAGCGTCCCTGCTCCGGCCCCGGCCGCTAAATACCAGACTGCCTTTCTTTGCATAGCTGCTTATCTGGGAATGATAGCACAGCCCCTATATCAAGTCAACGAAGCTAGTCGAGGGGCATTTAGCAGGGCTGGTACTCAGCATCTCCGCGCTCGCGGTCGCCCTAGCGGGTATGCAGGTTGATGATAGAAGCGTTAGGGTCTTTTCGTTGTTTCGGGAGTTGCATGTGAAGCTATAGGGTAGGTTTTGAGCAAACACGCCTCTCCGGGGTGGGCGGCCCAGGGGGTTTATGATGGAGAACGATCTAATTTATGAGAGCAATGATTTGGTGGTCCTTCCGCAGCTTCCCCGGTTTTCTCATCCGGGCGGTAGGGCCTTCGGCTGTCTGCTACTCGTCTTCTGCACCCTGCTCTTTGAGATAATCAACCGCATCTTGCACGGTTTTTATCTTCTCCGCGTCCTCATCCGGGATTTCCAAGCGTTTCGATTCGTTGCTAAACTCCTCCTCGAGGGACATTACCAACTCTACTAAGTCGAGTGAGTCAGCGTTAAGATCATCGACGAAGGATGCTTCGGATTTTACTTCCGACTCTTCAACACCCAACTGCTCTACGACGATCTTTCTTACCCGCTCAAGAACGGTTGCCATCCTGTAACCCCCTTCTGATATATTGCGCGCTGGATTGACAGCTATCGGCTGTCGACTTGGGCCTGGCTGATGGCCCCCAGAACTCCATTGATGAATTTGGATGATTTGTAGCTGCCAAAGGTCTTGGCCAGTTCTACTGCCTCGTTTATGGCTGCCTTTAGCGGTACCTTATTTTCCATCAAAATCTCAAAAATTGCAAGCCTCAGGATATTCCTGTCGATGGCTGAGAGTTGCTCCACAGGCCAGTTAGGGGCATGGGCCTTGATCAGGGAGTCAATCTGACCTTTGTTCTCCAGCACACCTCTGATCAGCTCCCGTGCGTATGATAAAGCTGGTTCGGGCAACGCTCGCTCCTCAGCCAGCCGGCTCACGGAGATCTCCGGGTCGTGCCCTGATGAATCGCTCTCAAACAGCGCTTGAAGTGCTGCAATTCTGGCCTTGCGCCTTACATATGCCATAAATCCCTCAACCAGGAACGCTACCGACTAGTGGGCGAGCATACTGATAGGAATCGATCACGTCATAACCATCCCGCCGTCCACATTTAGCACATGGCCGGTGATATAGCGTGCCTCCTCTGAGGCAAGGAAGGCTACAGCATCGGCCACATCCTTAGGCAGGCCTACGTATCCCAGAGGGACTTGCCTGAGGAACTCCTGCTTCGCGTTGTCACTGAGTTTCCTGGTCATCTCGGTGTCGATGAATCCAGGGGCAATGGCATTGGCAGTTACGCCTCGGGCAGCGACCTCCCTCGCGGTGGTCTTGGTGAGTCCTATCAGACCAGCCTTTGCGGCGGCATAGTTAGCTTGCCCTGAATTCCCGATGAGGCCTACTACGCTTGCGATATTGATGATCCGGCCCCAGCGCTGCCTTATCATATGTCTCACCACCGCCTGGGTGCAAAGGAAAGCTCCTTTCAGGTTGGTGGCCAATACCTGGTCCCAATCGGTGCTGGACATCCTCACGAGCAGGGTATCTCGGGCAATCCCAGCGTTGTTCACCAGGATGTCGATTTGGCCGAGGGAGGACACGGTCTGGTCGACGAGGCTGGCCACTTCCTCTTGCACAGTAACATCGGCGGTAATGGCCATGCTCTTTCCATTCCTGGCCACGATTTCGGCTGCCACCTCATTTGCGGTAGTGGCGTTGATGTCACTGATCACCACGCCAGCGCCGTGCTCTGCCAGGGTCAATGCTATCTCACGACCAATGCCTTGGCCGCTTCCGGTGACTATGGCAACCCTTGCAGATAAGTCCATTGTCTACTCTCTCACCTTGGAGCTCTGGATGACACGACGTGTTTATCAGAGGCTTATCGCTTTGATCGACTCCAGATCGCTCATGTTAAGAACTTGAACTCCGTTGCTGATCCTCTTGATCAGTCCAGAGAGCACCTGGCCGGGGCCAATCTCAATGAAAGTGGAGACTCCGACCCCCACCATATATTCCACTGAGGGCTGCCACTGAACACAGTGGCATAGCTGCTGTAGGAGTTCCTCTTTCACCTCATCGGGGCTGGTTAGCGGCTGAGCAGTGCTGTTAGCGACTATGGGAACTTGAGGAAGTTGAAAGTTGAGGTGTGAGATGGCCTGGGCCATGCCTTCGACCGTAGGCTGCATCAGAACAGAATGAAAAGGCCCGCTGACCTGAAGGGGCACCACCCTCCGTGCTCCCCTGGCTTTAGCCAAGTCCATGGAGCGGGCCAATGACTCTCTGGTGCCACTGATAACGATTTGCCCTGAGCAGTTAAGGTTGGCTATGTGGGCACCGGTCTCCAGGCATACCTCCTCTAATGATGCTTCATCAAGTCCAATGATTGCTGCCATACCTCCAGGTTTGGTTTTGCCCGCTTTATGCATCAAGCGCCCTCGCTCTCTGACAAGGCGGACTGCGTCAGAAAATTCAATGACATTGGCAGCCACGAGCGCAGTATACTCACCGAGGCTGTGACCGGCGACAAGGACTGGCTTCAATGGAATACCAAACTCCGAAGCGGCTCTCAGGCAGGCGATGCTGGTTGTCAGTATCGCCGGCTGAGCATTGACGGTGTCGCGCAGTTCCTCCTCGGGTCCTTCAAAACAGAGTCGTGACAGAGGCATCTGGAGCGCTGAATCAGCCTCCTCGAAGACTTCCCTGGCCTGACGTGAGCTCTGGTACAGATTGTAGCCCATACCTACCGCCTGTGATCCTTGGCCAGGAAAGACGCAGGCGATCTTGGGTATCGACTTTGTTTCCAGCTCAACCACGAACTGCCTCCAGAGATTACTCGCCCCTCTTGGGCTTGCTTTCTATGATTACCTCTCTTCCCCTATAGGTCCCACAAAAAGGGCAAACCTGGTGAGCAGGTTTGCTGTTGTGGCATTGGGGACAAGGCACAAGAGAGCGGACAGCTAACTTGAGGTGGCTGCGCCTTTTCCCCTGTCGCGCCTTAGCATATTTCCTTTTGGGCAGAGCCATGATTTGGTTAACCTCTTTCTTTGTCTATACTTTGTCCCTCCCCTGAAAGCAGCTCTTGGAGCGGAGCCCAAGGCGAATCAGGGTGAATAGGCGTGCAATCGCAGGTTTCATAGTTGAGGTTGCGGCCACACTGGGGACATAAGCCGGCACAGTCCTCCCGGCAAATCGGCTTCATGGGCTGAGCCAGTAGCATATATTGGCGCACTGCCTCGCCAAGATCGAGGAGGTTATTCTCATCGATGGCAAAGGCGCCCGTTTCAGTTGATGGGGTGAGGAGTGCCCCGCTAGCCGGGTCTCTTGTTAGGAAGAACTCCTCCTCAATATCAAGGGACAACGGGTAGTCAAACTCCTCGAGGCAGCGACTGCACACATCTCTGGCGGTGGTCTCGAGGCTACCGCGTGCCAGGATGCTGCGATTGGTACGCAGCAGTTGCACCTCGCCCTGGATAGGGAAGCCAGCCTCCTCTATCTCGTCAATCGGATAGTGGCGAACCGAGCCTACGGCTTCATTTAGCTGCTGGGCGACGTTGATCTTCATTACAAACTCACGACAGTGAGACCCTCAGGTGGCGCATATATAGTGTGATGTGCATCGTATCAATTTTAGGATACGCCGTCCAAAGTTGTCAACCTACGGCTCGACAGATCGTTTGAATGGGAGAAGGGCCGAAACCGGGCGATATGTCGGGTGCTCTTCGAAGCCAGCAAGAGGCTTCTAAGGTTACCAGGATGCCGTCATTGATACCACAGGAAGTAATACAAAACTCCGCCAATAGCAGCTAACACCACGGCAGTTGCCCCAAGTATTCTGAGAAGCATAATTCGCCTTGCGGTGCTGCTCGGATGGTACCGCATAACATAGGAAGGCGCTTTCCAGAGTGGCGCTTTGCTCACATAGAAATCATATACCGTACCTGATTTAATTCTAAGGCGATCTCTCAGCTTTCTGTTGATGTTGATCTGATGAACCCGCGGATGCGGAACTTCTGCCCTCTCGTTATTGCGCACCCTGCAGCTTATCTTCGAGCTTTTTGCTGAGAGGTGTATATACCTATTCCACTTGATACCTTTAGGAAGATCCTCGGGGTGCATTCTCACGACAAGCATACCTTCGTCGTCTTGGGGAGCACCGCCAACTTTGAGATGCCTCTTGATCGGCCGAGACATATTCTTTACTTACCTAGCTCAGTGACAGGAACCAGTCTACTGCCAAATTCATTATAGCGACCTATGAACCAGTCCGCAACGCTGCGCTGAATCTGCAAGCCAGCGGGATCGCGGCTAGCCCTTGATCACTCCGATTGGTCTGGCTTTGACCACCTTGGGCGATATACCGGCGGCGTCGGTTATATGCACTACCTCGGCTACATCCTTATAGACTGCTGGCGCCTCTTCGGCCAGGGAAGCGATGTTCGCTACTTTAATGGCGATCCCCTTGGCTGCCAACTCGTTGGCAACGTCGGCGCCCCTGATGCTTCTCTTTGCTGCCGAGCGACTCTGAACCCTTCCCGCACCGTGACAGGTAGAGCCGAAGGTCTCCTCCATAGCCTTCTCAGTTCCCACCGCTACGTATGAATAGCGTCCCATGTCGCCGGGGATGAGAACCGGCTGGCCTACCTCACGGTATGCCTTAGGCAAGTCAGGATGGCCAGCGGGAAACGCCCTGGTTGCACCTTTGCGGTGAACACATACAGTGAGCTTCTTGCCTTCTACCTGGTGCTCCTCTATCTTGGCGATATTGTGTGCCACGTCGTAGATAATCTCCATGCCTAGATCACGGGAGCTCTTGGCTAAGACCCTAGACAATGAGTCTCTGGTCCAATGGGTAATGCACTGGCGATTGGCCCAGGCATAGTTGGCGGCGCAGGCCATCGCTGCCAGGTAGGACTGCCCCTCGGGTGACTTTACCGGGGCGCATGCAAGCTGGCGATCGGGAAGATCGATGCCGTAGTTGTTGACGGCAACCCCCATGGTCTTCAGATAATCGGTGCAGACCTGGTGGCCGAATCCTCTGGAGCCGGTGTGAATCAGGATAAGTATCTGCCCCGCCTCTTCTATACCGAAAGCTCGGGCTATCTCGGTATCATAAATCTCATCTACGACCTGGACTTCAAGAAAGTGGTTGCCTGAGCCCAGGGTCCCGGATTGGGGTGTACCACGACTCTTAGCCTTGACGCTCACTTTATCAGGATCTGCCCCTCCCAGACAACCGCGCTCTTCGGTGAATTCCAGGTCTTCCGATTCGCCGTACCCTGCAGCCACCGCCCAGGCCGCTCCTTTGACCAGAAGTCTGTCAATTTCGTTGCCCTTGAGTCTTATCTTTCCTTCAGAACCCAAGCCCGATGGTACGTTGATGAAAAGGTCGGAGAGCAGCCTCTCAATCTTAGGTTTGACCTCGTCCTCGGTTAGATTGGTGCGCAGCAGACGCACGCCGCAGTTGATATCGAAACCCACCCCTCCGGGGGATATCACACCGTCATCCACCCGTGTAGCAGCAACTCCGCCTATAGGGAAGCCGTAGCCCCAGTGTATGTCGGGCATGGCCAGTGACTTGCTCACTATCCCCGGCAGGAAGGCAACATTGGCTACCTGCTCCAGTGATTGTTCGTCCTGAATATGGCGGATCATCTTCTCATCGGAGAAGACCAGCCCGGGCACCCGCATTCCTGACTTATACGTCTTGGGTATCTCCCAGCGGTAATCGTCTATTCTGATTAACGTTCCCTTCAAATCTCCTGACATCTCACCACCCCCTAAACATCCAGAATTACCTGAATTCTGAATCCGTTTCCCTTCTCTATTTTGAGCGAGTGATACGTAGCTGCCTTGACCGCTCCTTTCAGTTGGTGGCGCAAGGCATCTATCTGCTCACCGAAGACTGTGGCTCGGAGCCGGCTCTGGTTCAAGTCGGTGATATCAAATCTGCTGAGGATAACATGGTCGACATCAAACATATAGAGGAGCTCGTTAAGCCAGTCCACCAGAAGAGTCTCCTGGTCGGGGGCCTGGAGATCGATCTCCCGGCAGAACTCTTCACCCACTCCCTTGAGCTCAGCTATCAAGCTGAACATGCCGTAGGCTGTGTTGGCAAAGGCCTCCTTGAGGTCGCTTCCATAGGCGACTATGCCAATATCGGCGGTATGGTCAATAACCTCGAACCGTGTCATGGTCAGCTCCTGTTTCCCATTATAGCATCTCTGCGATAGCAAACCCAAAAAGGTTTTGTGTTAAAATCCTGGCATGAGGTTCATCGTCGACTCCAACGTTGGCAGGTTGGCCACGTGGCTCAGGATCGCAGGCTTTGATACCTTGTTCGCTGAGGGTATCGATGATAACAGGCTGGTTCGTATTGCCTTGGATGAGGACAGGGTGTTGCTCACCAAGGATAGACAGATACTGAAGCGGCGCGTGGTCACCAGCGGCCGCCTAAAGGTCATCTTGATAGAGGACGATGAGGTTAAAGCTCAGCTACGCCAGGTGTTGACCACGCTCAATCTGGCTAGCCAATTGAGGCCATTCTCCCTTTGTGTCGAGTGCAATGAGCCCCTGGTGCCACGGGAAAGGGAGGAGGTTGAGGAACTGGTGCCACCCTATGTGTTCCAAACTCAAACTCAGTACATGCAATGTCCTGGCTGTCTGCGCACTTACTGGCAGGGAACTCACTGGGAGAGGATGAGCAGAGAGCTTGAGGGAATAGTGGGTACTGTATGAAAAAAGCAGCTTTTGTCTATAGTGAGGGACTGACACAGCGCGACAGCAGGGTGGACGAGGTATTTGGCCCTACGCGCTTGCAATATACCTATGAACTGCTGAAGTGTTATCGGGCCTTTGACTCACCGGCCTCGATGCTGGTAGCCCCTGAGGATGTCCCTGAAGCTTCCCTGCTTTCTTTCCACACCGAGGAGTATGTGGCAGCAGTGAGAAGCTTCAGTAACGGGGAAAAGACATTCAATCCCGCTCGTTTCAATTTCAGTGAACTTGGCGACAACCCGATTTACCCTGGGATGTATGAGCTGTCCACTCTGGTAGTGGGGGCTTCTTTGCAGGCAGCGGAATTGGTGTCCGCAGGCGGGGTCGATGTCGCCTTTAACAGTTCAGGTGGTTTGCACCATGCTGCTCCCGATTATGCCTCGGGTTTCTGCGTGTTCAACGACGTTGTGATAGCCATAAAGCATCTGCTGGCGAAGGGGCTCAAGGTAGCCTACGTTGATATCGATGCTCACCATGGCGATGGAGTGCAGAATGCTTTCTATGCCAGTGATCAGGTGCTCACCATCTCCATTCACGAGTCGGGGAGGCATCTTTTTCCGGGTACTGGCGGTGTCTCCGAGATTGGGGTGGGAGCTGGAGAAGGTTATTCGGTTAACATGCCCCTTGCCCCTTTTACCGATGATGAAGTCTATCTCTGGGCCTTCGACCAGATAGTGCCTGAGCTGGTGGACAGCTTTGAGCCGGACATTCTGGTGATCCAACTCGGTACTGACAGCCATTATCTCGACCCGCTAACTCAGCTTAGCCTGACCACCGAAGGCTATTCCGGGTTGGTAAGCAGGGCGCGGCAGATGGCTCCGAAGTGGGTTGCTCTGGGCGGTGGTGGCTATGAGGCAAGTGTAGTGATCAGGTGCTGGACTCTGGCCTATGGAATAATGATGGGCCGGGACTGGCCTGACGAAATCCCTTCGGACTATCAGGAGCTCTACGGCCTGAAGAAGCTGAGGGATATGGAGAAGCCGCATTTAGATAGCCTCATTAGAGATCGAGCCCGCCGCTTCGCCGAAGAAAGCGTAGCAGGGGTGAGAAGGCTTGTTTTCTCCTATCACGGGCTATGATCACACTCCTCCCTCCCCCCAAGAGGGAGGGGGCAAGGAGAAAACGATGGCAGTCCTCGAAGAGAGACTCATAAGCTTGAGGAGGGAGCAAGATGTCTAGACCAGTATCTGGAGAAGCAGGGGACTTTGCGCTGCGACTGGAGGATGTTTCACGTTCATATCAGATGGGACTGGTGGAGGTGAAAGCCCTCACAGGAATAACGCTTGACATAATGAGAGGTGAATTCATTGTCATCCTGGGGCCCAGCGGCTCGGGCAAAACCACACTGCTGAACCTGGTTGGCGGCATCGATTCCCCCAGCTCGGGAAAGATCACAGTGGACGGTATCGAGATCAGCGCCCTCGACGAGAAGGGGTTGACGGACTATCGGCGCAACCACATCGGCTTCGTTTTCCAGTTTTTCAACCTGATCCCTACGCTGACAGCCAGAGAAAACGTTGAGTTCGCCGCTGAGCTGGTCAAGGAACCCAGAGACCCTCTCGAGGTTCTCGAGGTAGTTGGGCTCAAGGAGCGCGCTGACCACTATCCCAGCGAGCTCTCCGGCGGTGAGCAGCAGCGGGTGGCCATAGCAAGGGCCTTAGTGAAGGACCCGCCGATACTGCTCTGCGATGAGCCCACGGGCGAGCTCGATTTCGAGACCGGGAAACATATATTGGGCGCAATGCGGATGATAAACGAACTCAATCGCAAGACTATTCTCCTCGTCACCCACAATACCGCCATCGCGAACATAGCCCACAGAGTGACCCGGCTCCGCAGCGGCGAGGTCGTCGAGGATAGGCGTAATGAGTCTCCCATAGACCCCCAGGACTTGAGGTGGTAGAGCGCCATGAACAGGCTGAAGAGAATGCCTCAGCGCAAACTCCAGCGTAAACTCATTCGAGACCTCGCAGCCTCGAAGGGGCTGTTCTTCGCAGTGACCGCAGTCATCTTCCTGGGCGTGGCTTTCTTCGGCGCCTCCTTCATGGGCTACCAGAATTTGAAAAGCTCCTACGATTACACCTACGAAACGCTTCACTTCGCTGATTTCACCGTCAAAGTTGAGCAGGAGGCGGGCGAAGCGCTCGAGGGGCTGAATAAGATATCAGGGGTCGAGGCCGTTACCGGCAGGCTGAACAGCGACATCCCCCTCACTCTTCCGGGAACAGAGGAGAAGAGGGTGCTGGCGCGAGTGATATCCCTTCCCTCAGATTCCCGCCCTGCGGTCAACGATGTCAAGGTGGAGCGAGGCTCCTACCTCCAGGAGGGCGAGAGTAACGTCCTGCTGGTGGAGAAGACCTTCGCTGAACATCACGGGTTGAAACCTGCGGATACCCTATCTCTCACCGTAGATGGGCGGAAGCTTAGCTTCAGCGTCGCCGGTGTCGTCGCCAGCCCGGAGTACATCTGGTTTGCCAAGAGCCGGCAGGAGATACTGGTCTCCCCCGAAACCTTCGGAGTCGTCTTCGTTCCCGAGGAAATCGTGCCCGAGCTCGAGGGGGAGTCGTTCATCAACGAGTTTTGCTTTCTCATTGATGAGGGCGCAGACAGGGAGGCCATAATCGAAGAGGCCGAAAGCATACTTGAGCCCTACGTGGTAATGGATGTAGTCCCTCGGGAGGACCAGCCCAGCAATGCTGCCCTTGTCATGGACCTGCAAGAGTTCGGGGAGTTGGCGGAGGTCTTCCCTCTTCTCTTCCTCATAGTGGGAGCACTAGCTACATACATTTTGCTCACCAGAATCGTCCATAACCAGCGCTCGCACATAGGACTGATGCGGGCGGTGGGCTATTCTCGCCGCCAGGTCCTTCTTCATTACCTCAGCTTCGCCCTCATTATCGGAGTCGCTGGCGCTGTAACGGGAACCATAGCCGGCTATCTCCTCTCACAGGTTATCACCAACCTCTACACCGGCATTCTGGGGATCCCCTACACCAAGATAGAAATGAACTTCATGCAGTGGATGGCAATAGAAGAAGGGCTACTCCTGGGGATTCTCCCCTGCTTGATCGCGGGGATTATTCCCGCCTGGGCTGCCTCCCGCCTCCCTCCCTCCGAGGCCATGCGCCCTCCCACCCCGACCACCGGCAGAAAGCTCCTGTTAGAACGCATCTTCCCCTTCCTGAGGCGGCTGTCCTCCCTGTGGAAGATCCCGCTGCGCAACATCTTTCGCAATCGGCGCCGTAGCCTTTACACCATCATCGGCGTCGCCTTCGGCATCAGCCTCGTCCTGGTCTCGGCTGCCTTTATCGACTCCACCGATGCTTTCATGGACCTGCAGTTCAACAAGGTTCAGAGATACGATGCCCAGATCAATTTCTCCCCAGCCCAACCCCAACCAGCAACCCTGGCCAGTGAGGTGCAGAACTGGGAGGAGGTGGAGAAGGCCGAGCCGGTCCTGCAGTTCCCCGTCAGGCTGGAGCATGGGGACAAGAGCTACTCCACATTGGCGGTAGGGCTCTCTCCCGACTCTGAACTGTATGGATTGTACTCCACCTCCGGAGACAGGGTGAATGTCACTGACGAGGGAATCCTGTTGAACAAAGGGTTGCGAAAGACGCTGGACGTAGATATCGGCGATGCTATCGCCCTGCGCTCTCCCTGGGGCCCAGGGCAGCTCAAAGTGGCAGGATTCGTAGACCAGCCAATGGGCAGCTATGGCTATGTGACCCTGGGTCAGGCGCAGGAGCTGGTGGGAGGCCTGCCCATAATCAGCGGCATCATGCTGGGTGCCGAGCCGCAGCATCTGGATTCCATAAGGGAAAAGGCCTATGATATTCCGGGCACCGCCTATGTAGAGCTGAGCGGCGAAAGCAATGAAAAGGTCGAGCAAATGATGGGCTTCATCAAAGGCATGAGCTGGGTAATGCTCAGCTTTGGTGCCGCCCTGGCACTGGCTATTGTCTTCACCACGGTCACTGTAAGTATCCTGGAGCGCCGCCGCGAGGTCGCCACTATGCGTACCCTGGGAGAGAGTAAAGGGCGGATTGCGGCTATGTTCACCATCGAGAACCTGTTGCTGGGACTGATGGGGATCATCCCCGGTATCCCCCTAGGTTATGTCTTGGCGATATACCTCTTCAGCCTGTTCCAGACCGATATGATGACCTATAATCTGGTCATTTTCCCTCGCACGTACCTGATGACTGTAGGGCTGGTGATATTGATCATGCTGATTTCCCAGATGCCGGGCATCCGCCAGACCAACCGTCTGGACCTGGCAAGGGTAGTGAAGGAGCAAGCAACCTAAGAACCGCAATTCCGCCCTGTTTGAGTCACAGCAGGCGAGGGAGGGGGAATCCCCGATACAAGTCTCTTGCCCCGCCCGCTCCTCGCTGATACAATCTGGTCACGACTGGAGTGAGTTCGAAGGGGGCAAGCACACCGTTTTTGCCACTATTGAGTAGCGAGGAGGTCACCGATGAAGACATGTGAAGGACGGATCGGCCGCGTTTTCGTCATACGGCTTGAGCATGGCGACGTCGTCCCCGAATGTATTGAGCGTTTTGCGGAGGAGCATGGGGTGTCCGTGGGG
>SOKG01000022.1 GCA_004376205.1 Dehalococcoidia bacterium
TGTCGGGATTGAACGCTTCAGCCTTGTACCTGGGGGCCTCATGGACGGCGAAGGTATACCACATCAGACACCCGAAGCTCCTGTCCAGCAGCCTCACTCGCTTCGCCAACTGCTCAGATAAATACTCCTCCCCGATGATGTCGAAGCAGAGCTGCTCCGGGGACAGGCCGCATACAGCTACAAGCTTCCTCGCCTTGATCTCACTGCCATCTTTAAGTCGAATGCCGGTTGCAGCTCCGTTCTCGATGATGGCCTTCTCCACCTCGGCATGGGTAAAGAACTTGCATCCCATCTGAACTAGAATCTGGTGCGCAGCGTGGGCCGCCTGATGAGTACCCCCTCTGCAAAAGCCTATCAGCGGGGCCTGTCCCAACATGCCTAACACCATGCCCCCTTGGGCCGGCTCAGTGATGTCCACGGCGGCGGATATGCACCACCTCAGTATGCACGATTGCATTTCGGGGCTTTCGAAGTGCTCCAAGGCCGCTCGATAGGCGCTTGCCTGAAGCAACATGCCATCGGGAGCTAGGCCCGCCTCGAGCAGCTTGGGGTAGACGGCGACCTGCCTTTCCATGTACTCCGGTTGAATCAACCATTCGGATGGAGCGAAGATACGGTCCATAGTCAACCTCTGGTATTCGTCGCTGCTGTCCAAGTCCTTGACCTTCAGCCATTTCTCAGCGTCGCGCTGCGAGAATCTGGCGATCTCCTTCGCGGTGCGCTCCTGGGTTGGGTCGTGCTTGTCGCTGTATATGGCTATGGCAGTCTCCTGATCCCTGAAGACGAAACCCTCGCTGCACAGATGCTGGTCCCACTGTGCCCCGTAGTCCCAGAAGTCGGGGAAATCGCGGTAAAGTGGGGTCCAGTAGAAGGGGAGTATTATGTTGGCATGGTCATTCCCACGGAAACCTGGGGCGGCAATCTCCTCGGTGCAAAGGCAGCCGCCGAGCTCGTGCCTCCTCTCGAATATGCCTACACTCATACCGCCGTACTTAGCGAGGTACATGGCGAGAAAGAGTGCTTTGTTGCCTCCTCCAACTATCACCGCATCAAACGTATCATCAGGCATGATAACCCCCTTCTAGAACATTCGCTTTATCCTGCTCTCTGCATCCTGCTAGGCCGAAGCTAAAACCGAATTACGCTCTTTATTACATCTCCCCTTTCAAGTGCCCCAAAAGCTTCATTGATTTCGTCCAGGTTGTAGCTCTTGGTGATCAGCTTATCGATGGGTAGCTTACCATCCATATACAAATCAACATACCTTGGTACGTCCACGGACGCCTTTATGTCGCCTTGCACGCAACCGATAATTGTCTTGCCCAGGAGAAATTCATAGGATTGGATATTAAGCGTGGTACCGAGAGGCGCCATCCCGACTACGATAAACTTTCCGCCGCCGTGAATCGAGCCGAAGGCCTGGGCCATAACATCCACATTTCCAATGCACTCAAGAGCATAATCTGCCCCTCCGCCGGTTAGCTCCAAGACCTTCGCCATTGGGTCCTCCTGAGATGCATTGATCACATAGTCGGCCCCAAGCTCTTTGGCCTTTTCCAGTTTTCGATCCAAGGTATCAACGGCGATGAGCACGCCCGCTCCAGCCAGCCTGGCCCCCATGACAGCGCTCAGCCCCACGCCGCCGCAGCCGTAGATTACCACACTTTCGCCAGGCCTTACCCCTGCTGTATTGATGGCAGCGCCGATGCCGCTGCTGACGCCGCATCCCAGGAGGCATATCACTTCAAAGGGGGCATCATCCCGGATCTTCACCGCTGAGCGCTCATGCACCACAGCGTACTCAGCGTAGCAGGCAAGGCCGAAGAGGTGGTGCAGTTCTTGATCGCCTTTGCGCAGACGTTTTCCTCCACCGGGCAGGGTCGCCATCGACATAATAGGCAGGTTTTCTACACACCTGGTGGGCCGACCCTCAACGCAGAAACGGCATTTGCCGCAAGAGAACGACACCATGAAGATCACATGGTCACCGGGCTGGAGTGTGGTTACGCCAGGACCCACCTTCTCCACAATGCCAGCCCCCTCGTGTCCCATTACCACGGGCATGGGCTGAGGCATCTCGCCTTTGATGAAGTGAAGGTCACTGTGACATACGCCTGTGGCCACAAGCTTTACCAGCACTTCGTTGGCCTGAGGCTCATCGAGGGTGACCTCTTCCACTTTCAGCGGCGTGTTGGGCTCATAACATATGGCTGCCTTCATTGTTCCTACCCTCCTTCAATGATCCGGTTCAACCGAACATACTCCCACCAGCCCCCTTGGCGCTTTCAGGATTGTGCAGGACGTCTTCATCTATCAGTCGCTTTATCTCGTCTTCCGACATACCCAGCAAGTCGCGGCATATCTCCTCGGTATGCTGGCCCAGCAGAGGAGCCGGCGTGCTCTGTAGAGGTGGACACCCGGATAGCCTGAAGGGCACGCCTGGATAGAGCCTTTTGCCCGCCACGGGGTGATCCAATTCTACGATTGCGCCCAGCCACTCAAGCTGCGGGTCGGCAAGGGTGTCCGTGGCTCGCTGAACGACGCCGGCTGCCACCCCGGCAGCCTGCAATACTTCCATAACTTCACGGGCTTCGAGGGTTGCGGTCCACTCTCCAATCATCCTGTCCAGCTCGTCAACGTTCTGCAAACGGCCTAGGAGGTCAGCGAATTTGGGGTCCTTGGTCCATGCAGGGTTACCGACGGCATCACAGAAGCTACGCCACTCCTCATCGGTGAACACAGCTATGGCGCACCACTCATCTGCACCCTTGCAGGCGTAGCAGCCGTGAGGGGCGGCGTAAGGGCTTCGATTTCCCATCGGCTTGGCAACCCGCTTATTGATGGTATAGTCCAGATGGTGCTCGCCGATGAGGCTAGCAGCCACCTCGGTCTGAGCCATGTCGATGAACTGCCCCTTGCCCGTCCGATGCCTATAATCAAGGGCAGCCAGTGCAGCTATCACGACATGCTTGCTGGCCATGTGGTCGGGCAAGGGTGAGTTGGAACCCACAGGATAGGGATCATCGGGCTGAGCCCAGATGGAGAGCATCCCAGAGGCGGATGAGAGCATCGGGCCGTAGGCCTGGAAGTCACTGAAGGGCCCACCGCCGCCGAAGCCCTGGCTGCTGACATAGATAATCTCGGGGTTGAGCTTACGCGCGTTCTCATAGTCGAACCCCAGGCTTTTCATCACGCCACCGCGGAAGTTCTCCACTAGGATATCGGCTATCTTGATCAGTTTGCCAACAAGCTCTCTTCCCTTCTCGGTCTTCAGGCTTACGCTGAAGCTCCGCTTACTTCGATTCGCCTCATTGAACCCGGCAATATTATTGATATCTGGCCCGATAGTTCTCATGAAATCCAGGTTGTCCTTCGACTCTATCTTGATAACATCAGCCCCTAGCTCCCCGAGGATCTTGCAGGAGTCAGGGCCAACACCACCAGTGCCAAAGCTCAATACCCTAATATTCTCCAGAGGCAGCACTTCGCTCTCCTTGCTACAGTACTCGGGCACCCCTGAGCGCCACCAGATTGTCCTTTGAGAAGCCCAGTTCCTGGCAATAGATTTCCCTGTTGTGTTCACCGAGGCAGGGAGCGGGGCGTTGTATGCTAGGTGGTGTCTCCGTCCACTTGTAGGGTGGCCCCGGATAATCACCCTTGCCGGCCAGGGGATGGTCAACCTCGACAAAGTATTCCCTGGCTTTAGTATGGGGACTATTATAGAAGTCCTCTATATTTAATATGGGAGCGATGGGCACACCTTCTCGTTTTCCCGCTTCGAAGAGATCCATCATGGTATACTTCTCAGTGAATTCCAGCATGAGAGCGTACAGGTCATCGGCATTGCCGATCCGGTAAAGGAAACTCCGCCATTCTTCCGTGAGGAGCACCTCAGGGCTGCCCAGTACCCGCACTAGGGCATCCCACTGCCGGGGGGTCAGGGCTATTACCCGAATCAGACCATCTTTGCAGGGGTAGACGGGGTAGATGGAGGCCCCCATGCGTGTCTCAGAAGTCGGCGGCGGGCTATCAGGATTGAGGGCATAGGAATAGTTTGGCACTATCCAGGGATAGAGACCCATACGCGAGGTTTCGTGTACAGAAGCGTCAATGTACTGCCCCTGCCCTGTGGTGCTGCGCATGTAGAGGGCGGCGAGTATCCCAATGTTGGCGTGGACTGAAGCTGCGTCGTAGGCCGGCGACCCTGGCAGCAGGCAGGGTTCTTTTCCCGGGTAGCCGCTGGTGATCATCACGCCGCTCATGGCGAAATCGACGAGATTGGAGCCCTTGCGATCCTTGTAGGGGCCTGAGTGACCGAATTCTGTGATACTGGCCATGATAAGCCGGGGATTTACCTCCTTCAGCGCCGGATAGTCAAGGCCCAAGCTTGCCATATAGTCCGGCGGCGAGTTGTCCACCAGGACATCGGCCGTCTTGACCAGCTTCCTGAAGATATCGCGGCCTTCCTCAGTATCTAGGTTCAGGGTTATCCCCCGCTTGCCGGCGTTGCGGTGGAGGAAATGGAGGCTCTTCTCGGGATGAGGCACATCATCCACAAATGGAGGCATGGCTCTGCCGGGGTCACCTTCCGGCCTCTCGATCTTGATCACATCCGCGCCTAGATCGGCGAACAACTTGGTACAGTAAGCACCCCTGCTGTCAGCGAGATCCAAGACACGGTATCCACTCAGGGCACCTTCTTGTTCTTTTGCCAAACAGTACCTCTTGTCCACTCTAGGCTATATCGGTCTGAAGCATCCAGTATAATAGTATCTCTCGCTGCCCTGGGCCAGCGGTTCGAAGTATCCAGTTTGGTTATTGTAGGTACGTCTTGATATACTTCTCCATCTCGGGTGTTGGTTTCCACCACTTGGTAACACCCAGGTCCTCGGCCACCCTATTCGCACCTAGATAGCCGGGCCCCCCGAGGACCAGGCCTCCTGAATGAGTAGAGGCCCCGCACACGTAGAGGCCTTCGATGGGGGTGTTCGTGCCGGAGCACTCCTCGTTGGGCCGGAAACAGAATAGCTGTATCGGCTTGTAGTCGCCGTGCTTGATCGCGCCGCGGCGCATATTCGGGAAGCGAATCTCGATGTCCTCAGGCGTCTCATAGGTGGTCGTGATGATGTTCTCCCGCGTCATGTTCGGGGCCGCCTTCCGCCATTTGGCCAGTGCCGCCTCCTCCAGCTCCTTGCCCCGCTTCTCCCAGCCGCCCTCGATTTCATATGGAGCGTGCATCTGGAAGAACGAAATACTCTTGCCCGGCTTGTCGCTCAGGTGAGGATCGAAGAAGCTCTCACAGGTGGTATGCCCGCCGAAGTTATCATCTACCTTGCCTGCCACCACATTATCCCAATGGGCCAGAAGCTGGTCTGTGCTCTCAATGCCGAAGACGGTCATGAAGGACTCGTTGATCCAGGGGTCATCGCAGGCATAGCGCGGGGGCTCCTCGGAGGCAACGTGAAGCGTGTAGTAGCTCCACTTGTCGTATGTCCATCCCTCGATCAACTCCTTTAGAGTCGTCGGCAGGTTCTCCGCGCCAACCAGGTCAAGGAAGGTGGTGTGGGGGTCCAGTGTGGACATAACCACTTTGCTGCGCAGGGTACGACCCTCTGCGAGCTCAACCCCGGCAACTCGACCGTTCTCCATCAGGATGTTGCTCACGGGCGCATGTTCCAGGATCAACCCCCCGGCCCTGACGATCTCTCGCGCCATGGCGCTGGCGAATTTGTGCGAACCACCGT
>SOKG01000037.1 GCA_004376205.1 Dehalococcoidia bacterium
GCTTGATAAACCCCCCGCTCCTGAGCGCGTCGAAATCCAGCTTCAAGCGGCGAGCCTCCTGTTTCAGTTGTGCATCCATTCCCCCCCCCCATTACTCAAAGAACCCCTAGTACTACCTTTAACTCAATGATTTGCCCGTCCCATTTTTTGCTCTTTGCCAGCACCACCGCCATCACCCGAATAGAGCAAGCTCCGCTCCTAAAATGGATAGGGGCGGTCTGCATTACCCTTTAAACCTATCAAAGTGGCAAACTTATATGTAGTACATCCCCTCTTCGGGCTGCTCTTTTCTTATTTGCCGCTCGGCCAGATCCTGCAGAGTGGTAGACTCCAGAACCTCATTCATCGCTCTATTGAGATCGCCCCACACATCTCTCGTGGCGCATAAATCGGAGCGGGTACATGTCTCCGGATTATTGATACACTCCACCGGAGCGAGCGAACCTTCAAGAACGGCAATCACCTCACTGAGCCTTACCTGGTGGGGGGGCTTAGCCAACCATACGCCCCCGCCTGGCCCTCGCGAGGTCCTAACCAACCCCGCCGCTGCGAGAGGAGCGACCAGATGTTCCAGATACTGAAGCGAAATCTCCTGCCTTCGGGCGACGTCCTTTAGTGGAATCGGGGCCTCGCCTTGGTGAAGCGCCAGATCCAGAAGTAGTCTGGTTCCGTATCGTCCTTTAGTGGAAAGCTTCATGGTTTGCAAGAATTCCTGACTATTGCGACCAACATGGTATACAATACCATACAGGGCAAAGATTGTCAATAGTATCTGTGAGTTGGATAAGGGATCACCAGTTAAGGCTTGTCTTGGCGGCAGGAGACAGCTTCTGTACGATAGCGCTCCATACTTAGGGATGAACAATAGTCAGAATTCCCAGGCAACCAGACGTTTTATCTTAGCCAAGAAGCACTATCGACCGGCTGCTGACTATACTCACTTCCCAAAGGGGTTCGTCTCGAAGAGGCCCGTATCGACAGGCGCCTTGATAGCTTGCGACCCTGCAAGGTTGGGAGCAGCATAATGCAAACCACATACCTGACAGAACCAGGTCAATATTCGTTATATATATCAGGAAAGACACATGAACTCTTGATTTCCAAGAGTTAGGGAGGGTACCGATGATATTATCTCGCGAACGCACTCAGACGGAGCCGCCGGTCGTGGATTCGGCTTACCACGAGATGACGGCTGGATATGAGCCACCGGCGGAACTGGTGACGATGCTCGAAGGAGTAAATGAGAGTGTCCAGATTGCACACGAGAAGATCACGTCCGAAGTCTGTAATTGCTACGCCGAGATGCTCAGAGAAGTAAAGAAAGATCTCCGGATTCTACACCACCAGATCATGTCTCAACTCTCGACTTGCTACGAGATAACTCCGCGGATGGCCAGCCTGCCGACCTCACGTGGTTTCTCCATCAACTGATGGATAAGTCCTTTGAGGCATTACGCAAACGACCTGTCAGGGCGATGTGAATCATCATTGGTGCGTGGGGATGAACAATGGTATACTTGAAATCGATTTATTGCTCGCTCCGAGACGAGGATCATGCGCCCGGAAGAAAGCACCAGCGAAAGAAGGCGCAAGGAAGCTACCTTGGCCGCACTCTACGATGAGTACTATGAGAGGATTGCTCGCTATATTTTCGTCAGGCTAGGTGACCAGGCAGAGGCAGAGGATCTGGCTGGAGAGGTATTCTTGAAAGCGCTGGAATCGCTGGACTCATATAAGGAACGGGGTATACCAATGCAGGCCTGGCTTTTCAAGATTGCTCACAACATGGTTGTGGACCACTTTCGCAAAATGGCGAAACGCAAGACAGTCCCGATCGACGATGTACAGATTATGGCCGAATCTGACCTGCAGGCAACAGCGGAGGCCAATATTGAACTTGCGAGGGTAACCAAGGCAGTGGAACAGCTTACACCGGTGCAACGGCGCGTAGTAGAGCTGCGTTTCTTTGGCGAGCTGACCTCGGAGGAGGCCGGTCAGGTTCTCAACAAACGCGCCGGTGCTGTGCGCGAGCTGCAAAGTGCCGCCATTAGAAGGCTGCGCAAGCTGCTTTGTGAGGAATCATAAGTTGAGCGCGGTGCGATATGAACAGAAGCTTTGACGAGATACTTGACGAGTGCGTGAACCGCATCAACCGCGGTGAGAGGATCGAGGACTGCCTAGACAGCTATCCTGAGCACTCGGAGGAACTCCAGCCGCTTCTCTCCACGATGCTCGACACCCAGGGGGCCTACAAGTTCACGCCGTCTTCTGAGGCTAAGTGGGCAGCAAGGCAGCGTTTCAATGCCGCGCGTGAGCAGCTTGAGCGGAGACGGGAGGCGAAACCACCGTTGCTTCCCAGGATATTTGGCAGGTCGCCGGCATGGGCTGCTGTAACCGCCGTGCTGCTGATATTCTTGATATCCTACTTTGGAATAAGACCACTGCTGTCTCCCGGGGCGCCAGGTCTTCAGCCAAGCGCAACAGGCAACTTCGCATTCTTGATAAGCGATGAGGTGAATGCCATCGGAGACTTTGGCAATTTGAGCGTCTCCATCTCGAGCATCAGTCTTCGGTTGAGCGGTGAGTCTGGTCGGTGGATTAAGCTTGACCCAGAGGTGCAAGAAGTAGACCTGACCCTCCTGCAGGGAGATAGAGCTCAGGAAATCTGGAGAGGTGACGTCCCCGAAGGTAACTATACCAAGGTGTTTATCCAAGTATCCAGTGTCAGCGGGATCCTCAAAGAGACTGGTGCGTCGGTTGATGTGAAGCTGCCCGGTGATAAGCTGCACATATCCAAGCCATTCGAGGTTACCAGCAGCTCGGTGACAAACTTTGTCTACGATTTAACAGTAGTTGCGGCTGGCAGCACTCAGAGCGGCATCAAGTATATCCTCAAGCCACAAGTGGGGCAGAGCGGAGCCGACCAGAGGTTCGAATTGATCAAGGGGAAAGGCGCTGATGGACGCGGCCAAGACCGCGGCCCCAAACTCCCACGAGTAACTCCCAGCGCGCCAAGTTTTGGCATTCATATACCAGACGCTCCTAAGATACAGGAATCAGGAGTTGTCTCATCCGCAATGGCTAACTAAGTCAGCTTCATTTCCTAGCTTCAAGAAAATCTGAGAATAAAGTGGACTTGAACCGCGGAGGTGAGTTAATGAAAAAGGCACTGTTCATCGGGCTGGCGGTCGTGCTATTGGCTGTGGGCTGTGCTGCGGAGGAGAAAACGCCCACACCCACGCCTACGCCCACACTCACACCCACGCCCACACCGGCACCGACAGCGCTTTTCCTCGAAATAATAGAGCCAGAAAATGAAAGCACGGTCAGCACCGAAAGCATTATCGTCAGCGGCAGCACCATCCCCGGTGCCGTGGTCAGCATATCGGTGGACACTGAGATAGAGATAGCTGACGTTGACGAGCAGGGCAATTTCAGCGCTATGGTTACCCTTGAAGAGGGGCCAAACTATATCGAAGTACTCGCCAGCGACCAGGAAGGGAATGAAGAGTACTCTATCCTGGTGGTAATCTATAGCCCTTAAGATAGGCGAGATTTGGTGCTGACAAAATGACTGCTTTTTCGTTATAACTAGTAGGAAGCAATATCAGGGAGAGGAGGTAGAAGATGAAAGCCTTACGAACTATCGGTATATTGGTGTTGGTGGCCGGGCTAATGTTAGGCAGTGTGGGTACTGTTTTCGCTGGAGGGCCACCCGATGACCCCCCTGGGAAGGGCCCCAAGTTTCAGAAGCGCGGTTTCTCCGGCAATGTGACCGGTGTCATTGATGGAAATGTGACCATTGACAGAGGGCAGGGATTGACCGTGACTGTGAGGCTAACTGAGAGGGCCCAATATAAGATTCCAAGAGTAATGAATAAGTGGGGCACCCTCTCTCAGTTTAAGGAACAACTTGAAGGGGACCTCGCCGCACTGGAAGGCAGAAGGGTAGTGGCTCTGGCTGGCAATAGCACGGGGAAATGGGAAGCGTTGAAGCTCATGCTTCTCCCAGTGCCAGGCCTGCCACCGCTACACGCTCACCGCACCGGCAACGTTACTGTATTCAATCCGCCGAGTGAAGACAACGCTAACCTTGGCAACATTACAATAGTGGACAGAGACAATATACCTCATACCTTTGTCGTTGACGGAAATACCACCTATCGTCCGAAAGAATTCGATGAGTTGGCAGAGACAGAGCCTGAGAATCTACATGGTGCCGTAATTGACCAGTTCGTGACCGTGGTCACTACAGGCGATCCGAAGGTAGAGCAGCCTGTCGCCAAGGCCATTGTGATTCACCGTAGGGATACCTGAAGGCTGGCCAACACCTTAATCCAATAGACCAGGGTAAGCATAGAAGGGCAGCGCACCGCTGCCCTTCTTTTATTGCTGTGTCTCACTGGCTCGCTGTCTATCTTGGGATGAATACCCTGTTCGAGCATCAGACCGGCGTGTGTGGCGCAGGTCGTGGAGCCGAACACGTGGGGGCTTGGCTTTGACGATAGTCTTGTTGAGGGCATTTGAGTGATAGTGTCCGGTCAAGGGAAGGAGGCTATCACTTGTTGGAAGTTGTTACCAAAACTGTTATAATTCTTCGCACTCATGTCAACGGAGACGGGGTTGCACTTCCCATGATGGGATTTGTCCGTGACCCCGTCATTAACGACTAGCCCTTTTGGGCGGTTAAGGAGAAAGAAGTGGCAGAGAATGTTCTTCGGACCAAGTTATGCGACATGCTCGATATCGAATATCCTATCATCCTGGCTGGTATGGGTGGGGTCTGTGGCCCCACCATTGTTGCTGCAGTATCGAACGCAGGTGGACTAGGCGTTTTAGGTGCAGCCGGGCTGACCCCTGACCAACTGCGTGACTGGATCGTAAAGACGAGGAGCCTCACCAACAAGCCCTTCGGTGTGGACCTCCTGCTTCCCAAGATAGACCTCCCGCCCATCTCAGGGAAGTTTCCTATCTCTGAGTTGAAGGCCTTTTTGCCTGCGGAGGAGTTGGCTTTCGTGGACGAGCTGAAGAGGGAGATTGGGATACCGGATGTGGAAATGCCTCCGATTGAGGTGGAGTCAGACTTCCTCTCAGGCGCAAATAAGCAAATCAACGTGATACTAGAGGAACAGGTTGCAGTCTTTGCATCGGGGCTGGGGAATCCGGAATCTATAATACCTCGAGCACATGCTCAGGGGATGAAGGTTATCGGACTCGTGGGCAACGTTAGAAACGCTCGGCGGGTCGCCGACACAGGAGCGGATATCATCGTGGCCCAGGGCCACGAAGCTGGAGGCCATACCGGCCGCATAGGCACTCTAGCCCTGGTTCCTCAAGTAGTAGATGCCGTCCATCCCCTCCCGGTGGTGGCGGCCGGCGGAGTGGGGGACGGCAGAGGGCTTGTTGCTTCCTTGGCGATGGGGGCCTGTGGGGTATGGGTGGGCACCGCTTTCCTGCTTGCCCATGAGGCGTGCATTGATGCACCCAAAGATTGGGTTACTAATATGGGAGTGGACCCATATGATCTGGAGCAATGGGAGATCGATCATTGGAAAGATAAAATCATCGAGGCTACGGAGGAGGACACACAGGTTACCAGGATATATACCGGTAAGACAGGTCGGTTCATCAAGAATAAGTTTATCGAAGCATGGGAGAGAGCGGGGGGAAAGACACTCCCCATGCCGTTACAGACCCTGCTCATCTGCGAGGCTGAGCTAGGCTTGAGGAAAGGGCGGATGA
>SOKG01000045.1 GCA_004376205.1 Dehalococcoidia bacterium
ATAGCCGTCGCCGGAAGAACGGGAGAATAGGAGCTCGTTGGTATCTGTACGCTGTCAAGGGAAATGGGCCACATAGGCATGAGGGTCAGGCCATAGGCCCACAAAATCTTCGACCGCCAACTCGGAACTGAGATAGGGGAAAGGAGAAGCCCCAAATGGAGATGTATCACTTCGTCACCAAGTGGTTCTTCCAGGCCCCAGTCGAACGGGTATGGGAAGAGGCGGCAAACATGGAGGCTTACCCTACGTGGTGGCAGAACTTGAAGAAGGCCGAGATTCGCGGTTCTGAGTCCAGGTTGCAGCTCGGCTCGGTAGTTGATTGTGAGGTAAAAGGGGCCCTGCCCTACACCCTTCGCTTCACGGTAGAGGTCACTGGTTTCCAGCCGCCCAAGCTCATAGAGATCAAGTCATCGGGGGACCTGGTGGGCAGCGGGAAATGGGTTCTGGAATCCCAGGAAGAGGGAACGATGTCCACGTTCTACTGGGACGTGGGCACCACCAATCCAATCCTCAACCTCCTGGGCAAACTCCCCTTCGTGAGAGCCCTGCTGGAGAAGAACCACGACGATGTAATGGCCAGAGGCTACAAAGTCGTGAAGGCTAGACTGGAAGGATAGAGCGGCTGGCCCCCGCTGCGCGCGATGACGCTGCTGGTTTAGCCGGCGAGCGAGACGCTCCGCGCCTTACCTTTTAGGTTGAAGTTTTGTCCAAAAAGTGACATCATGCTCACATGAGAGGGGGGCATCATAAGTGGATATCCCGTTTTCAAGATGGCACGCTGCGATTCCTCCAAGGAGGTCCCGGCGCAGGTTCGACTCCATCGAGCTGGAGTCAAGTCTATTGGCCGAACTGCAAACAATTTGCAGGGAATTCAGACCCTTTCCAGAGGCTCGCGCAGAGCTGGTAACACAATCCCCCGACAGAATTCTTAAGGGTGCCATCGGCCCCTACGGGAAGGTCAAGGGCGCGCCTGCCCTTGTCGCCTTTATTGGCGATATGGACGACCCTTACGTTCAGGAGAAGGTTGGCTATCTAGGAGAGGGCATTATCCTGGAGGCAACAGCTATGGGCCTGGCCACCTGCTGGGTGGGCGGCTTTTTTCGCCCAAAAGTCGCCGCATCCATTGTTGGCGCTGCCGAAAACGAGAGGGTCTTGGCGGTAACTCCTGTAGGTCACGCCGTAGAAGACTTCTCACTGGAGGAAAGAACAATGACGGGCTTTGGCCGGGCCCACCGGCGTAAGCCCCTGGCGGAACTGGTTACCGGGCTGGACCAGACCGAGTTGCCCCATTGGATGAAATCGGCTCTGGAAGCAGCCAGGATCGCTCCTTCAGCTATCAACAGGCAGCCCTGGCGCTTCTATGTCGAACTAAATAGGATTACCATCTCGGTGGACAGCCCCAGGTTTACCTTCGGCATATCCAAGCGTCTGGATTGCGGGATTGCCATGCTGCACATCGAAGTAGCCGCACTGGACTGCGGTGTGCAAGGCAGGTGGGAGTTTCTGGAAGCCCCCAGGGTGGCCAAGTTCCCGGTGGATAGTGGTCGATAGGGTGCGAGATGGTTGAGGATATCGCTATCGTCGGTGGTGGACCAGCCGGGGCATACCTTGGATACCGTTTGGCCCAAAACGGGATCTATGCCACCATCTACGATGATTCGCATCCACGGGAGAAACCCTGTGGCGGCGGTATTACCCCTTTCACTCTGGAGAGGTTCCCGCTGCTGAAAGGTGTTCCCTCTTCATATAGATTTGTCCACAGGATGCTGTTCATATCACCGGAAGGCAAAGAGGCTATGGTTTCTGGGCAAAGCCTAATGAATGTATCGCGAGAGCACCTCGACGGGTACTTACGGCACACGGCTGTGGACAGCGGTGCCAAGCTAATTAAGGAAAGGGTCAGCGGCATAGAAGAAAGCGCAGATGGTTGGCTTATCCGGACACAGAAGGGAGAATACCGTTCCAGGCTGGTAATAGGAGCTGACGGAGTGCATAGTGTGGTGCGCAGGGCGACCGTCGGCCGCATACCGAGAGAGAACCTGGCTGCCTGTATCGGCTACTTCGCAAGAGGTGTGGAGCGGGATTACAGCGTTATGAGATTCCTCAAAGATTGCAAAGGTTACGCCTGGATATTCCCTCGTGAAACGCATTCAAGCATCGGAGTTGGTACGGATACAAGACACGCCAGGAACCTGACGGGCTACCTGAATGAGTTCATCGAAGACTACTGCCCGAATATAGAGAAGATCTCTCCCTTTGGAGCGATGATGCCCGCAGCAAGGGATCCCAAGTTCTATGAAACACCGTGTTCGGGAAAGAACTGGGTTCTCATAGGTGATGCCGCCGGACACGTTGACCCGATACTGGGGGAAGGTATACGTTATGCGATTTGGGGAGCCGAGCTGGCAGCCGAGGCCATCTTGGATGGGGAACCAGCCAAATTCGATGCTCTGTGGAGAGAGGCGTATTGTCCGGATTTTGTTGAAGCCTGCAGGCTTTTTGAGTTCGTTTACAATCCAGATATGCTGGAACTTGGCATAATGATGATCGCACGAAGCGAGACCCTTGCCCGAATTGTGACCGATTTGGTGGCCAGTGAACAAACCTACAGGGGACTGAGGGATCAAGTCATCGCCAGTTTGCCAAGAATAATGTCTGAGCAAGAACACAGCCGCTAGGCCGACGGCTCTTGCGCGGAATCCCAATTACATACGGAGGTGAAGGAAATGGCGGAAAAGGTGGAGCTTAGACGAGACGGACAAATCGCTCAACTCCTGCTAAACCGGCCGGAGGTATACAACGCAGTCGATCTCGATATGGCCCGACAGTGTGTGGACTACGTTATTTCCCTCTCAGCAGATAATAGTGTGCGGGGCGTAGTGATCTCAGGCGAGGGCAAAGCCTTCTGCGCGGGCGGTGATTTGAAGTGGGCGCTCGGCTTTCCCCATGGGCCTTCAGCCGCCTTTCACGAATTGGCTGCGCGCTTTCATCAGATGGTACTGGAGATTCGCCGGATGAGGAAACCGGTCATAGCAGCAGTGAACGGGATAGCGGCTGGCGCTGGATTCACGGTTGCCCTGGCCTGCGATTTCAGGGTTATGGCACGTTCTGCCATTTTCCAACAAGCATACACTTCAAATGGGCTGTGCATCGATGGTGGCGGTACATTTACGCTCCCCAGAATTGTAGGGCTGGCTCGTGCCCTTGAAATCGCAGCGTTCGACCGTCCCATCTCATCCGAACAAGCCCTGGCCTGGGGGTTAACAACAGAGGTTGTGGAGGATGGACGGGCGCTGGAAGAAGCAATGAACATGGCTCGCGAACTGGCAAGCCGTTCGCTCAGCTCCTTCGGATGGTCGAAACACTTGCTTACTGACTCATTCAACACATCGTTCGAGACGCATATCGAGCGGGAGCGAGCGGGTCTTTGCAGTTGCGCAGAGCATCCCGATGCGACGGAGGGAATGCGGGCCTTTGTGGAGAAACGCAAACCGGTGTTCAACGTCGAGTAGGTTTCCAGGGGAACAAGCGGTGAGGAAAACCCGGTCATAGGAGGGCAAACGTGATCGTTTTGAGCTTCGGAGGAAAGGCGCCCAGGGTAGCCGAGTCAGCCCTTGTCGCTGACTCGGCCTGCCTCATTGGCGACGTGGAGATCGGCGACAATACCAGCATCTGGCCTGGCGTCGTAATCAGGGGTGATGCGGCGCCGATAAGAGTCGGGAATAACTGCCATATCGAGGAGAATACCGTGTTGCACGGGCTAGTGACTATCGGCGACAATACCATGATCGGTCACAATTGTGTGGTTGAGGGGAATGTAGGGCACAACACACTGATAGGTAACGGCGCTTCCGTTCTGGTTGAAGCTAAAGTCGGGAATCTATGTATCGTTGCTGCCAACGCAGTGGTCCTGGAGAATATGAATATTCCTCCTCGGTCCTTTGTCGCGGGTGTCCCTGGGAGAATAAGGGGTGAGCTCACGCAACACAACATAGAGATGATGGAATTCTATATGCCCTACTATATCGGATTAGTGGAGGAGTACAAAAGGCAGGGGATATGGAGGAGATAAGGCAGTGGCGAGTCTTTGACTTTCAACATTCCCGTCCGATGTTAACCCGAACGGTCAGCATATTCTGATGCGCGGCCCGCCTTCACAGCGACCACAATCTCGCCTGGCAACCCGAACAACTTCACTCTTTCCTTCGTTCTTATCTCGTACCCGGCATCCCTTATAGATTGCTCCACGTAGATAGGTCTGCAATCAACATATTTGGGCCATTTCTTGTGTGTCCATTCATAGAGCCTGAGCAATGCGGATTCACCGTTCTCCTTGGACATGCTTGCCACCCCGAGCCTGCCCCCAAGCTTGAGCACTCTCTTTACTTCCTCGAGCACTCTTGGGATCTCGCCGGTATCGAAAAGCTCAAGGGTAGAGCTCATGAAAGCGGCGTCGAAGGTGTTGTCACCGTATGGTAGGTTAGCAGCATCTCCGCGATATAGCTGCACCCTGTCCGCCACGCCAGCTTTGTCCAGTCTTCTCTTTGTCACCGCAAGCATGCCCCGGGAAATGTCGATGCCGTGGGCTTTGCCCGTCTTGCCGATTGATTCCGCTATTCGCTGCAGACAATGACCGGAGCCAAAACCGATCTCCAGCACGGTCTCGCCCTCCTCAAGGGACAGACGGCCCAGAGCCATTTCGGCGGGCTTTCGTTCGAACGCTCTCGTGAGGTAGTCATAGACCGGGCTTATGCGGTCGTACAACCGCTTCGCTTCCGCCTTTGTTCTGGGAACGGGAAGTATGTCTGAAGCCTTTGATTGGTTTCTTTCCTTCATCTCTCGTGTCTAAGTCTATCACAATTTGGCGCGGGTATGAACAACCTCGCAGCCCGGCTGATGTAGCGCTTGGCTGATTATGTCCTTGTTCCCAGATAACCATCATAAGTGATAAACTAAACCTAGAGCGAATGATGCCTTTGAGGCAAACCGGCTTAAGGGGTTGTTTTGGGTACTGTCTATTTGCGACAGGGTGAAGACAGGGAAGCTTTCGTCAGAACGGTCTTCCAGCAGTTTGATATCCAGGGCAAGGCTGCAGGTAAGGTGATTCTAGTAAAACCAAACATAGTCTCGCATGAGCCCTACCCCACGACTACCCATCCGGCAACACTGGAAGCGTGCCTCCAATTGCTGCAGGGCTCTTCGAAGAAGGTTATTGTCGCAGACGGCCCGGCGTGGGATGCAGGTGACTCGCAAGACGTAATCGAAATGCATCCACTAAAGAGGAGCTGCGACAAGCTCGGAATCGCTATGATGGATTTGCTCAGCAAGGGAGCGAAGAAGGTGAGAACGCGAAGCTTCGAGCTAGAGGTATCGCTGATGGCCTTCGAGTGTGATATCATCATTTCCCTGCCGGTGCTCAAGTCCCACGGCATTTGTGGCCTAACCGGAGCCTTGAAGAATCAGCTCGGCTTTCTCTCCGTGGCAGAGAAAAGACGGTTGCATTTGGGTGGAGACGTGCATAGAGTCATCGCAGAACTGAACGAGGTCGTGAAACCGGGCCTGCATATCATCGACGCCGTACAGACTCTGATAGATACCAACGAAGTCAGGCACGGGGGCAAACCCAAAGCATTGGGCTATATGCTTGCGGGAGCCGATCCCTTGAGTTTGGATGCTCTGGGGCTGGAGCTTCTGGCAAAAGTTGAGCC
>SOKG01000076.1 GCA_004376205.1 Dehalococcoidia bacterium
CAAGAGCTGCTTCTGGTAGCTAACAGCCCGGGCGGTCTCACCACCAAGCGCCTGGGCCCCTGCCGTTTCGTGCCGCTGGTAGGGACCGGCGGCTGGCCCAGCGCCGGCCTGGATCTCCCCGAGCTCTAGGTCCGGGGCCTTCTCTTCGCCAGCGAACTATCACAGGTTTATTGCTTTTTCAGGACATTTTGTGACTTTTCCCAGATAATCAAGTTAACTTAAACCATCGCCAAACGTTTTATATTGATGAAAAAATCATGGGAATTTGCCATTCGGATTCTTCTACCACTTGCCTTGACGGCAAGGGATAGGTTGGGTGTAGAATAGTCCGATCTTGCAGACAGGCATTTAGAAGACAGCCGGAGGTAACGAATGGAGAACCACCTGAGTACGTTCCTGGACTTCCTTTCGGCGGAGAAGGGGGCGTCCGGCAACACGATCGCAGCTTACCGTAATGACCTGGAACAACTAGCCAAGTACCTCAAGGCGAGCGGTGATGGCAAGGGCTGGGAAAAGGTCGACCGTGTGCTCATTCAGGATTTCATCCTCAACCTGAAGGAGCGCAAGTATGCCGAAACGACCGTGGCCCGCAAGGTAGCAGCCATCCGCTCCTTCTTTGGTTTCTTGTCCGCCGAGGGCATTCTGGCAGACAACCCCACCGAGGGCTTGGCTTCGCCGCGTGTCGGCAAGATGCTCCCCAAGGCTATCACCCCCAATGAGGTGGATGAACTGCTGGAGCAGCCCTGCAAGCGGTCCACCCCTGAGGCGAGGCGGGACAGGGCGATGCTGGAATTGCTATACGCCACCGGCATGCGAGTCACCGAGCTGGTGTCGCTGGACCTGGCCAACGTCAGCGTGGACGGGAAGAATCCGTTCGTTCGCTGCACGGGCAAGGGGGCGAAGGAGCGCATCATCCCCATCCACGACCAAGCCACCGAGGCCTTGGAGGAATACGTGAACGAAGCCCGGCCTCTCATGGTCCGCAACAAGAACGAGAATGCCCTGTTCGTCAACCGTCGGGGTGAACGGCTCACCCGTCAGGGCTTCTGGCTAATTCTTAAGGGATATGCCAAGGCGGCCAACCTGCGCGACGATGTGACGCCCCACACCCTGCGCCACAGCTTTGCCACGCACATGCTGCGAGGCGGAATGCCCCTGCGTCACGTCCAGGAGATGCTGGGCCACGCCAATATCTCCACCACTCAGGTCTATACGCATCTAGCGACTGATCACGTGCGGGAGGTGTACGAGAAGGCCCATCCCCGCGCCTCGTAGCTCAAGCCTCGGCTAACGGTGTACTATAGGGAGGTGAAGGCAGCCCTCACCTCCCTTTCGCTATCGCTAGTCATCCTCTGCCTGGCCTGCGCCCAGGAAACGCCCCAACAGACGCCAACGCCTACACCATCGCCCACAACCCTGCTCTCCCCAACACCCTCGCCGCCCTCGCCTCCGCCCGACCAGACCCCGCCCTTAGACCGTGACCTCCTGGAGCTGGCCGTCCGCCTGGGTCGCGCTCAGGATCCCCTGTCGCCTGTTGCCCGCCAGGAACCACCGACCTATCAGGAGGGCCAGCAGCACG
>SOKG01000242.1 GCA_004376205.1 Dehalococcoidia bacterium
CTGCTTAACACGGGTCGTGGCCCCTGCCGGAGAGCGAAATAATGTCAAAACTTGGTTTTGAGATAGTAACTGCCGAGCGAGTGGTCTACTCCGACGAAGTCGATGTCGTGGTAGCACCGGGAATCGAAGGCCAACTTGCTATACTCCCAAACCACGCCCCTCTGATGACCATGCTGCAGCCCGGCGAGCTCATGGTGAGAAAAGAGGGGGAAGAGGATTCGATTTTCGTCAGCGGTGGATTTCTTGAGGTGCAGGGAAATAAGGTGACTGTGCTGGCTGACACTGCTGAGAGAGCTGAGGAGATCGATACCGCACGCGCCGAGGAAGCCAGACTGCGCGCTGAGCAGGGGATCGCCATGCCCTCCTTAGAGGCAGACCACGCTCGAGCTCAAGCAGCGATGCTCCGCTCGTTGATGCGGCTCAAGGTAGCACAGAAGAGTAGAAAGAGAAGACCTAGAGGCTAGCTCTCGTCATACAGATAGAGGTCTTCGGTAACCTCGACACAACCACTTCTGGAATCTGTCTCTGCGTCTCCTTTGCCTCGAGCCAACGATCGTTGCTAATAAACACCAATTTGAATAGCGCCTGTGGTTTGAGAAACGACAGCCCGAAGCGCCCAGAATCTACTTGGGCTCATACCCCATCCGCCTCTGCGTGATACTCCTCCGCCAGCGGAATATTAGATACCCAGCCAAGCCAACAGCCATCCAGCCAAAACCTACCCACCGGCTGTAGTCCTGGACAACGATTAGCACCACCCAGATAGCAAGCGTAGCAACAAGTCCGATTATGGTGGTTATTGGTAGCTCACGTCCTTTTATTCTGACATTGCCTCGAAGTTTGAATGGGCGTGCCAGCTCTGGCTTCCTGACCCTCAGGGCCAGAATAGATGCATGCGCAAAAGCAAACGCAAGAAGAGAGCCAAACACATATAGACCGCCCATATTCTCGAATATCTCGGTTATATCGCCACGGAACAGACCTGGAATCAGGATGAGAATGGCTACTACGCTGAAGACGATGATGGAGATGTAAGGAGTCCTGAAGCGGGGATGGATGCGATGAAACACAGATGGTAGCTGTTGATATGAACCCATGGAGAAGGCTAGCCGGGAGATGCCCATGATTCCAGCGTTGGTGGCAATGAGCAAGATGCTGGCCGCCAGTATCGCCACCAGCGGCATGAATATTGCCTTCAACCATTCAAACGGGAAGGCATTGGCAATACCAGCCACCGGATCCCGAGCCCACTCAGTAGCCAAATCACCTGGCGTTATTGCAGAGAGGGCCACCACAGAGACGCCAGAGAACATAATCAGCACGGTGAACATCATCATGAACATTGCCCTGGGCACACGGATTTGAGGAAGGCGGGTTTCCTCTGACATCTGGGAGACGGTCTCGACGCCAGTGTACGCCAGTGCAGCTAGAGCAATGCCAAAGACAAGGTTAGTTGCAGACGGCCAGTTGCCGCTGCCAAACATATTTTCGACCAGTTGCCCAACGCTGAACGCAACAATGCCAGGATTAAGGAGCAGGATCAAGCCTATGATTACCAGCAAGGCCTGGACCGCTACATCAAGCACCGCCGCTGCTATATTCACAAATGCCGTCTCCCTAACCCCGATGATATTGATCACCATTAGAAACAGGACAACCCCAATCGAGAGAAGGGTGCCGATCCAAGGATCGGTTTTCAAAGGCTCCCAGAAGTGGCCCAAATACGGCGAAATGATGAACGCCGAGATTGATATGGTCACGATATAGCTCAACAGTAGCGCCCATCCAGCAGCGAAGCCTACGTGCTCATTGAACCCGTGACGGGCGAAGCTCGCTGAGCCCCCAGCTTCGGGGAACATAGTCGTTCCCTCAGCATAGGTGAGAGCGGTAAAGACAAAAAGGATACCAGCTGCGAAAAGGGCTATCGGGGTGGCCCCCATTGCCACCAGGGCAACGACACCCAGGGCATAGTAGATAGAGGACCCGACATTGCCATAGCCTGCACTGTAGAGCGAGGCAACGCCTAACACTCGACGAAAGCGACGAGCCTCCAGCGGGCGGCGAAGACTTATATCCCCCGGTTTCCTATGCCCAAGTTCCCGCAGTTGGCTTTGCTGCGAGGTCTTTCTAAATCTCAATCGATCTCGCCTTTACCCGACATTTCTCGGCGGTAACAATAGACTCGATCTGGGAGACGGCAAGCTCCACCTGGTCCTCGTGATTGACCACTACATAGTCAAACAAAGGTAAGCTGCCCATCTCCTTGTGAGCAGCCTTCGTCCTCAACTCCAGGTCAACACCGGATTCGGTCTTGCGTTGCCTCAGTCGCTCTTCCAAATCGCTCATTGAGGGCGGAGCCACGAAGATAAACACAGCCTCTGGGAAGACGTTCTTGATCGTAGCCGCCCCTTGAACATCCACCTTGACTACCACATCCAGTCCTTCGGCCAGAGCCTGCTGCACCTGGTGTCTGGGCACACCGTAGAGATTGCCATAGACATTGGCCCATTCCAGAAGCTCCCCCTTCTCTATCATCCGGTCAAACTCAGATTTGGAGACAAAGTGATAGTCCACTCCATCAGTCTCCCCCTGGCGCTGAGGTCGAGTGGTTGCTGTCACCGCGAAATAGAAAGGATATCTCACCCTTCTCATCGCATCGAGGACAGCATCCTTGCCAACCCCAGAAGGACCGGAGATAACAACGAACAGGGGGTTTGCCACTGAGCCTGGCTTGTTCCTTTTCACCCTTTCCTCACGCCTGTTTAGCTTTAATCCCTCGGCTTGCAGCCAGTCTGCCAGCTATGGTCTCAGGGCCAATGGCGACAAGCATAATATGTCCACTATCCATAACCAGAACCGCTTTGGTCTTCCTGCCGCTGGTCAGATCTACCAAGAGCCCTTTGCTTTTTCCCACCTGCATCATACGCTTGATAGGTGCCGATCCCGGTGAAACAACAGCAACAACCTTGTCTATTGCCACGATGTTATCGAAACCTACATGAACCAATTCCGTGCTCACTGTCCTCTCCTTAACAGGCTATTCAGAAAAGGGTAGCGTTGCCACTCCTGTGGCAACGAATTCTCCGTCGTGACTCCTGTCACGACGCTACACTTAGCTACTGGCCCGAACTCAGATTCTCCAAGTCCTGCCAGAATGTGGGATATGATATATCAGCCACTTCAGCATTGTCAATCTCTGTCTCCCCCTCGGCAATAAGCGCAGCTATCCCAAGCATCATAGCCAAGCGATGGTCTCGGTGACTGTCACAACTAGCGCCACGCAGCTTTTTCCCTCCATAAATGACCATACCATCGGGGAGCTCCTCCGCTTCAGCACCCATCTTCAAGAGCTCCCCTACTGTGGCACTGATCCTGTCGGTCTCCTTTACTCGAAGCTCTTGAGCATCTCTTATTACCGTTTTTCCTCGAGCCGCACAGGCAGCCAAGGCGATTAGCGGGATTTCATCGATCAGCCGGGGGATGAGACCTCCTCCGATTTCTACGCCGGTGAGGGCGCTGGAATGCACTTCCAGATCAGCGACAGGCTCGCCGTTCAATACACGCTCATTCTGTACTATCAGATCGGCCCCCATCGAGCGCAGCACATCGAGGATACCGCTCCTGGTAGGATTGATGCCTGTGTTCAGCAGTCGGATGCTGGCCTGAGGATGAACGGCACCTGCAACCAGCCAGAAAGCGGCGGAGCTGATGTCGCCAGGGATGATCAGGTCCACAGCGTTCAAGCGGCTGGGAGAGAGAGTGATGGTATCAGCCGCCACCTCAATCTCAGCTCCCATTGCCTTGAGCAATATTTCGGTATGGTCCCGAGAGGGCATCGGCTCCTTTATTATGGTATCTCCCTTGGCGAAGAGAGCAGCCAGCAAGACTGCAGATTTCAGCTGGGCGCTGGCAACTGGGAGTTGATAGCGAATCCCGTGGAGTTGTCCTCCCTTGATCACCAACGGCGCCCGAGAATCACCGCTCCGTCCCCAAATACGAGCCCCCATCAGCCTGAGTGGTTGAATCACGCGGCTCATGGGACGAGAGCGTAGCGACTCATCCCCGGTGATAACCGAGAGGAACGGTTGAGCCGCCAGCAGACCAGTGAGGATGCGCATGGTAGTGGCACTGTCCTCAGCATCGAGCACATCCTCAGCCTCTTTCAAGCCCCCTTTACCCACCCCCCGAACAAAGAGCTCCCCAACCTCACCAGATTCTATTTCCGCGCCCAAAGCCCGCAGACAGGCCACTGTGGCCAAACAGTCACCAGCCTGCGAAAAGTTGCTGACCCTGGCATTGCCCTGGGCTATGCTGTTCAGGATGAGAGCACGATGGGAAATCGACTTATCACCAGGAGGATAAACCTCACCATCTAAGGCGCGAGCGGCTCTCACCCTCTGCTTCACCGATTCTCCTCCTGCAGCCACCTCTGCCTTGCTTCCTGAGCACGAGCAAGCGCATCTCTAAGCCCCTCCCCATCCTCCTCCATCAGCCGACGATACTTCTTCAATTCATCAAGGTAGCTGTCTATCCAGCGGATGATCTCTTCCCGATTACTGAGACATATATCTCGGTTCATCTCTGGGTTCCCGGAGGCCAGACGCGACAGGTCTCGGTAGCCTCCCGCTGCAAGCTTGGCCATCTCTGGCCAAGAGGAGCTCCCCGTGGTACTCAAAACAAATGCCGCAGAGAGCAACATAGGCAGATGACTGACTCCAGCCACCAGCCTATCATGTTCGCCAGCATCAATGAAAAACGGCCTGGCTCCAATCGACTTCACCAGCATCTCAAGTGTTTGCACCGCTCCCGGGGTTGCATTTGGGGCAGGAGAGAGGCAGTAAACGCAGCCCCGAAACAGATCGGGATCAATCTCATTTATGCCCGAGGTCTCTTTGCCTGCCATGGGATGACCGCCGATGAAGCTAATATTGCGCGGCAAGCATTCCTCCGCCCACTGCATAATCTCTGCTTTGGTGCTGCCGGTATCGGTGACCACGCACTCAGGGGACACATGACCGGATATGCGTTCCAGTACCCTTCTGATAGTCATCACATGGGTAGCTATGATAACCAAATCCGCTCCATCCACGGCGGATGTCACGTCCCCAGCAGCCCTGTCAATAATACCGCTCTCTTTTGCCCTGGTCACTGTTTCCGAGCGCCGGCTGAACCCCACTATCTCCACCTCTATGGCCGCTGACCGCTTCAAGGCCAACGCCAATGACCCTCCAATAAGACCAAGTCCTATTATCGCTATCCTTTCCAATCCACACCTCAAAGATGGAATCCCTGCCCCGCGAAAATGCGAGCAAACAGGTCTACTGGGCCTATCAAGACGTCCCACAATAACCCGGTGAAGTAGCCAAAGAAGAGGACTACCAACAAGATTATGGGGCCATACTGCTCCATTCGTGCCAAGGCATAAGCCTGGCGCCGGGGGAGAACACCAACGGCAACCTTGAACCCATCCAAAGGAGCGATCGGGATAAGATTGAATACTGCCAGGATCAGGTTGAATAGGATAACGTATCCCACCAGAAGACCAGCAACCATGCCCAATTCAAAGTCTTCGGCATACAGACGGCCGGGTGATTGCCAGGCCACCACACCTGCTCTTATCAGGGCGCCGAACAAGGCGGCCACGAAAAGATTAAACAAGGCTCCAGCTAAAGCTACCAGCGCCATTCCTT
>SOKG01000292.1 GCA_004376205.1 Dehalococcoidia bacterium
GAAGCTGAGCATCGCGGAGAGGCGAACTGCCCTGAGAAGCCGCGCTGGATCTTGCTGAAAACTGGCCTTGCTTGCCGCGCGAACCATCCCGCTGCTCAAGTCGCGGTATCCGCCCAGCGGGTCGATAACTCGAACCTGAGACCAGCCACTTCTGATCTCGGCCAAGTCTATGGCGAGGGCATTAATGGTGAAATCCCGGTAACCGAGGTCTTCCTCGATGCTGCCGCGCATAGCAGCGAAATCAAGATGCCAACGACCTTCAGCTTGGGGAAGGACTATCCTGGCTATTTGATTGACCTCGTCCAGGGGAACCATCCTGGTGCCGAGGCACTTGGCTACCTCAGAGGCGATCAATGTGGCGTCGCCAGCAACCACAACGTCTATGTCGCTATTTGTTCGCCCCATGAGCCCATCGCGGACAAAGCCGCCGACAACGTAACAACCGTTGCTGCGCTCCATAAGGAGCTCTCCCAGCTTAGCTAAGAGTGAAGCTGCCTCCTCTGTGACAAAGAATTTCAGCCTCTCTTTGGTGAGCTTAGTCATTCAAGATTTCTTTTTCTTAAAAGAATATGTGCTGGGGACGGGTGATAAGCTCAGCCAGCGCCCAGCAGTAAGAAGGCCAGGTTCTCAGATGTGGCCCAACTCATCCTCACCCTCTGGCTCGATCTGGTATAGATTGTCCACGCTCTCCAGGTGGTCGATGTAGACCACGCCGTTTACGTGGTCTATCTCATGCTCAAGGGCCTGGGCGAGAAGCCCATCTGCCTTTAGACGAATCTGTTTCCCATGGCGATCGCGACCCTTCACTGTGACCGATTCCGAGCGCTTTATCTCTCCCCTGTATCCAGGCAGGCTGAGGCATCCCTCCGTCACATCACGTTCTCCCCAGCTTTTCACCACCTCAGGGTTGATAAGTGTAATCACATCCTCTCCGGGCAGCTCGATGACAACAACCTGCAGCGATACTCCGACCTGGGGGGCAGCCAGCCCTGCTGCTCCTCCTATGTGGTGCATGGTCTCGATCATGTCGTCAAAAAGCTTCTGAATAGAACCATCGATCTTCCGCACCCGCTTCGCTTTCTGGTGAAGCACGCGATTGTCCATCATAGCGAGGGGCAGAATAGCCATGCCTAAATCCGTTGCGCTCAGTGTTGTATGAGAGGTCTCAACAAGCAGGGAGATTATAGTCTAACGGTGGCGCGTTGTAAAGCTCAGACCAAGCCTACAGGGTCGATGTCTACCGACCAGCCCCGTGGGAGTACGAGCTGGGAAAGGAGTGGCAGAGGGTTTGGGCTGCGGACTATTATCTGCCAGCGGAACCTGTCGCGCACCCGCTGGGTAAAGGTGGGGGAGGGGCCAAACAGGGCAACATTGGGCAGCCCCTGAGAGTCCTTCTCCTGCTGGAGAAGATGGCACATCCTTTCTGCCTCTTTCTGGCAGAGGACGGCATTGGTATGAGTGTAGATGAGACGCGCCAGTCGGCTGAATGGCGGGTCGCCCTGCTGACGGCGAAACGCCATCTCCTGCTCGTAGAAGGTTAAATAGTCGTGCTTTGCCGCAGCGACCACGGCGTAGTGCTGCGGCGTATAGCTCTGGATAATGACCTTGCCTGCAATCTTCCTCCTTCCTGCCCTTCCTGCTACCTGGGACAGGATCTGGAAAGTGCGCTCACTGGAGCGAAAGTCTGGGAGGTAAAGCCCGACATCGGCATTGATTACTCCCACAAGCCTAACCAAAGGCATATCAAGTCCTTTGGCAATCATCTGAGTGCCAATGAGGATATCTGCCTCGTGGGCCAGGAATCGGTCCATGATTTGCTCGTGGGAATGTTTTCCCCTGGTGACATCCCGGTCCCAGCGCAGTAGCTGTGCTTCGGGGAAAGCCTTTGCTACCTCCTCCTCCACCTTTTGAGTTCCGATGCCCAGGAATTTGACCCTCCTGCTCAAGCAGTTGGGGCAGACATGGGGTATTTTAGTCCTGTAGTTGCAGTGGTGGCAGATCAAGTCGTCCGCGGCTGCGTGGTAGGTCAAGGAGACATCGCAGCGGCGGCAGCGCAGTACGAAGCCGCAATCCCGGCATTGTACAAATGTGGCTGTTCCCCTGCGATTGAGGAACAGGATTACTTGTTCCCGCGCAGCCAGGGATTCAGCGATGGATTGAGACAAGGAGCGACTGAAGATGCTCCTGTTACCCTCCTTCAATTCACGGCGAAGGTCTACGATCTCAACCTGGGGTAGAGGGGATACTTCCCCGCCTGAGATCCTTTGGGGAAGCTGGAGCAATCGAGATTCGCCTCGCTGAGCTCGGTGATAACTGGTGACGTCGGGAGTAGCACTTCCCAGGATTACCACCGAGTTGGTGAGTTCTGACAGCTTGATGGCGACATCGCGGGCATGATAGCGGGGCGGCTGCTCCTGTTGCTTGTAGGTCCATTCATGCTCTTCGTCTATGACGATGAGCCCCAGGTCGGGCTGTGGTGCAAAAAGCGCTCCCCTTGAGCCGATGACGACATCGAAGGCGCCACCCTTAATCCGTTGCCACACATCGAATTGCTCTCCCAGAGACAACCTGCTGTGAAGCACAGCTACTCTGTTGGGAAATCGTGCCGCGAAGCGTGCAATGGTTTGCGGAGTGAGTGCGATCTCTGGTACAAGGACGATAGCTCGCTTGCCCATTGATATAGCCTGGGCTAGTGCCCTCAGATAGATTTCCGTCTTGCCGCTGCCGGTTACGCCGTGGAGCAGGAAGACTGTGCCACCGGCTGGCTGCCCCATCGCAGCACTGACCTGAAGCCAGGTTTCCCCTTGTGCAGCGATGAGGGTGGGTGGGGATGCCGCAACGAAAGTGCGGTGAGCCAGCGGATCTCTTTGCACCCTCACCTCTTCAATGGAGACTAAACCCCGGCGGCTTAGGGCTTGCACTACTGCCGAGGAGAAACCTAACCTCTGTCTTGCCTCGGGGAGGGGTATGGGGCCAGCCTCTGTAGCCAGTAGCTTGAGCAGTTTCGCCTGCTGGGTGGCCCTCTTTCGTTCGAGACTGGGGATAATCCGCCGGGCCTGGTCAGCGGAGACCGCAAGCTTCAAGTACGTCACCAGCCGTGGGCTTACCTTAACCCGCTCTAGCTCCTGGGTCTTGGTAGCGAGCCCCTTGCGCACAAGCTGCTCAAGTACGACTTCGATTCTATCTCGACCTGCCACTTTCTTAAGCTGTCGCAACTCGACTTTACCCTTCCTCTGGAGGAAGGATAGCAGCCTCCGTTGCTGTGCCGTGAGCGAGGATATCGTAAGCTCTGAGGGGTTGGGCGTGAGCTGAAAGAAAGTGATCACCCTGCGCTCAAATCCCGGGGGCAGCATCAGGGCTGCCGCCTCAAAGTAGGAGGAGAGATAATGCTCTGCTATCCATCGGCAGAGTTCAATCTGATGAGGTAAGAGAATGGGTTGAGGGTCGATAGCCTGGGCTATTTCCTTGGTATCCTCTACCAAGGGGTGGTCGCTAAGGGCGAGCACAATGCCTTGAACTAGCCGGGGGCCGAAGGGTACCCAGACCGCATGCCCCACGCTTAGGGGGATATTTGGTGGTATAGAATAGCTAAAGGTTCTTGGCTGCGTCAGCGGGGAGTTGACAGCGACCTCAGCGTAGTTCATCCTTTGCTCTTGATTTCACCTTGGCCTTGGCCATTTTGCTGCTGAGTTCGCGCAGATAGTAGAGCCTTGCCCGGCGAACCCTCCCGCGTCGCAGTATCTCGACCTTTTCTAGACGGGGCGAATGGAGTGGAAAGGTACGCTCAACCCCTACCCCCTGGAATACCTTTCTGAGGGTAAAGTTGGCCCCGGTACCTCCAGACCGTACCCGAATCACCACGCCTTCGAAGGTCTGACTGCGCTCTCGCTCTCCCTCGATAATCTTCAGCTTTACGCTGACAGTATCGCCAGGATTGATCTCGGGGATATCTTCATTTACTTTGGTTTCAACAACAGAGCTCATGTCCATTACTTCTCTCCTCGGTGAAGCCTCAGCTTCGAGCCACATTTTGATCGATGTCGGTGACTGCTTTCCTAACCTTTCTCTACCGACCGTGCTGATATTAACTCCCTCTCTTCTGGGGAGAGGTCGGCCTTCTCTAAAAGTTCAGGACGGCGGCTGAGCGTGCGCAGAATTGACTGCTCCCTATGCCAAGCGGCTATCTGGGCATGATTTCCTGAGAGCAACACTTGGGGCACCTCCCACCCTCGATATGTCCTGGGGCGAGTATATTGAGGGTATTCCAGGAGGCCGCTTGTGTGTGAATCATCCTTTGCTGAATCCTCGGAGCCCAAAACCCCGGGCAGTTGCCTGACCACGGCATCGACAACTACCATCGCTGCCAGCTCGCCACCTGTTAGCACGTAGTCACCGATGCTGATCTCATCGGTGGCCAGGTGTTCTCTAACCCTTTCATCGATACCCTCATAATGCCCGCAAATGAGGATTAGCCGGTCAAGGGCCGCCAGTTCGGCGGCGATCCTCTGGTTGAAAACCCTTCCTTGGGGGGTAAGCAGGATAACTGGTGCCGAAGAACAAGCACCCTCTGCCTTTATCGCCTCTGTGGCCTCGAATAGTGGTTCCGATTTCATCACCATGCCGGTTCCTCCGCCGAAGGGGTAGTCATCGACTACCTTATGCTTGCCTGATCCCCAATCACGCAGGTTGTGAATTGTAATGCTGATCAGGTTGCGGTCCATCGCCCGCTTGATTATGCTTTCGGCGAAGGGCCCGCTGAACATGTTGGGGAAAAGGGTCAAAATATCGATGCGCATCTTCCCCATCTCCACTTACCTTGCCATCTAATCTTTATCCGTCCCCGCGCACTCTGCCGCCTCACCCTTGATGACCTCGATAGCGTGAGGCAACGCTGGTAGTATCACCGGCAGGCATTCTCGCACTGCCTTGGGGCTGCCAGGCAGGTTGATGATGAGGGTCCTATTACGTACACCGCACACTTCCCGGCTAAGCATAGCGTGGGGCGTCTTGCTAAGGCTCTTTGCTCTCATCGCCTCGGAGAATCCGGGGATGGTCTTGTCTATCACATCAAGTGTGGCCTCGGGGGTGACATCGCGTGGGCCAAGGCCAGTCCCCCCGGTGGTAATGATCATGTCCATTCCCCCTTTGTCGGCCCACTCGATCAATTTGCTTTCAATAACCTCTTTTTCATCGGGAACAATAGCGTAGTCCACAAAACGAGCGCCGAACTGAGAGATAATCTCGCGAATAGCCTCGCCGCTCTTGTCCTCGCGCTCACCTCGTGAGCCCTTATCGCTGATGGTGAGTATACCTAAAGTGAACATGGCTCACATCCCCGATGGCGTTTTATCTATAGTATCACACCTAAGCCCTGTTGCAAAGAGCGCCCTGGAGGATTCTTTCAGGAATATCTCCAGCCAGCCACCTGACATTTTTCGCCTTTGTTCCGAAAATAGACTTTCTTCCGTTCGCCCTGAGCCTGTCAAAGGGCCGTTCATGGTTCGACAAGCTCACCACGAACGGCGTCTGGTACGTCAATTTTCATCATTCGTTGCTAGGCACCCGCCCATGAGGGTTTACTGGGGCTTGAATAAACTAAGACTAACCGGTGTTAGCAAAAGCACTGTCCAAAAACCACAAAGACTATTGACAATAGGGCGGATATGTGCTAAAAGTGG
>SOKG01000286.1 GCA_004376205.1 Dehalococcoidia bacterium
GGGACTGCCTGGTGAGCAGGGACTGCCCGGTGAGCAGGGCGAGCCGGGGGCCCCAGGCCCTCAGGGGCCAGAAGGGCCTCCAGGGCCAGAAGGGCCAGCGAGTCTAGCAGGGCCAGCGGGGCCAGAAGGGCCAGAGGGGCCTCAGGGACTGCCTGGTGAGCAGGGGCCCGAGGGCACGACTAGTGCCCCGAGTGGCGTAGGTATAGCAGCTCTGCTCCTTGCACTCATCGCGCTCGGCTTGATGATTGCCGGCAAGGTGAAAAAGTGGGTATTTGAATAGACTGGGTGAGGGTGTTTCATTTGAAATCATCACAGATCCAACAGAATTGTTGACAAAAATCCACGACGGTGTTATAAATGTGTGCGCCAGTGGGCTTCTCCGAGAATATTCGCCCCATAACCTTTAGTCTCATGCGCTTCACATATCCTTTTTCTCGGAGGTAACCTAGCTTAAGATATGGGAGTGACGCTCATCGGCCAGTACAAGCACCCTATGCAAGGCAGCTACAGCACCTGCTAATCAATTGTCAATACATAGCGCGTCCGCAAATGGTAAGGTGTCATGAGTCTTGAGGTAAGTCGGGAGTGGTCTGGTCACGATATAAACGCAATTCAACTTCTAAAGCAACTGCAAGTTGACTGCCGACTTGCCAAGAACGAGCTGCAGGAAGTTAGTTGGCGTTTCAGCGAACGCGAAGCCATGGCCAGTAAGCAATTACAGATCGCTTTGGGGGCACTGGACAAGGCCGTGGCCGCTGGCGATGATAGTCCCAACGTTGCCTCCCGCCAGGAATCTCAAATACCGGCTTCAGCATCTGAAGATGCAGGGCCGGTGCCCAACCTACAGCTATCTCGACCTAGCCTCGAGGTGTACTGCCTGGGTAGATTTCAGGTTCGAGTTGGTTGGAAGAGAATCGAACACTGGCGCAGCAACAAGGCTAAATCGCTCCTTAAGTATCTGATTGCCACGCAGGGACAAACTGCAACCAGAGATGCTTTGATGGAAGCCCTGTGGCCAGGTTGTGAGCCTTCGCTGGCCAACAACAACCTGAAAGCGACAGTCCGCTCCCTGCGGCAGACGCTGAGCCTAGCGCACGGCCTGGATAACCATTTTGCGTGGGTGCTGTTCCGAGACGGCAGCTACAGCATGAATTTTGAGGCCGATCTGTGGGTGGACCTCGAACAGTTCGAGTATCACTGGCGTGCTGGCAGAGAGTTGGAGAGGGACGGGAAGGTTGTCGAGGCAACTGAGGAGTACAAGACGGCCGAAGCGCTGTACAAGGGTGACTATTTAGAGGACGACCTGTACGAAGAGTGGACGTCTCTGCGACGCGAAGCTCTGAAGGACGTCTACCTTGCAATTCTCGGCAGGCTCGCTGAACACTCCATGCAGATGGCAGATTACCACGCATGTATAGCCTATTGCCAGAGCATACTGGCCAAAGACCAATGTCGCGAGGATGCCTACCGACAGCTAATGCGCTGCTATAGTCGGCTCGAACAACGTAACAGAGCCATCGGCTGGTACCGTGTATGCGAGAGCACGATCAAGAGTGAATTGGACGTGTGCCCCGACCGTCATACGATTGGGCTCTACCAGAAGTTGCTAAACGACGAAGACATCTAACTCCCACAAACTGACTCTCATAGTCCTCAGCACTTACATTCCTCATCGGCATCACTGCCCGCGTTAGCTGGAATAGAACCCATAAAGGCAAAGCCTTGTATCCCTGTGCGTACCATCTGACCACCTATCCCAGACAATGATCCTCGCCAACGGGACCATTTTCCGCGGTTTCACCCGGAATTCACCCGCTGTTATCCGACTTTTCACCGCTCTGTACTAGTCTTATTCCAAATAGTCATAGGGCGTATTCTGCTATGGGGCGCCTGAGCCTGGGGATACGCAGGCGATGCGTCAAATGGGATACTACAGCACGTTCGTGGTTAGGATATGGGTCGACAGCGACCAGAAAATGAGTAGAGGATATGTCCAGCATGTAGCAACACAGAAGGCAACACACTTCGTAGCGTTCGATAAGATGGAAGAGTTCATATTGAGGCACTTGAATCCACCTCAAGACGATACTTGTGAGCAGGAGGGACGAATTAACCAGGACATACCGACCCAAGTGACGAGAATTACCGATGAGTAGATTCGAGAACAGCCTTGAGCATCTTCTGGCTGAGCTGGAGCGGATCGATCTGCAGCTTCGGCTACAGGTGTTCCGTATGAGGGAAAGGTACGGCCAGCCTGGGAGCGATGAGTTCCGTGGCCTTTACATTTCGGAGGAAGAGATAGACGCGCTTGTGGCTAGTAGCGCTGCCCGTGAGGAATCGGACTATCCCGACCTGAGCGATTCGCCGCTGGCGATCCGTCTGCGCCATCTGCGAGATGAAATCGCTGAAAAGAAGGCTGCAAGCTTAGCCGCGGGTGTGAGCCTCAGGCTCTGCGAACTGGCTGACACCTTCGGCCTCAGTGACTTGGAGTTGGATGCCTTGCTCGTGTGCATTTTGCCCGAGATCGACGTCAAGTATGAGAAGCTGTATGCCTACCTTCATGACAACGTAACCCGAAAAAGGCCTAGTGTGCATTTGCTTCTACAGTGCCTGCTGGCAAGCCAGAAGGAAATGTTGAGAGCGCGAGATACCTTTCTCCCCCAGGCTCCTCTGATTGCCCATCGGCTTATCAGGCTTGAGGACGACCCCTCAGCCGGGACATCTTCGCTGCTGGCCAAGAATCTAAAGGCTGAAGACAGGATTGTCAATTACCTGCTGGGGTCGGATCAGATAGATACGCGCCTCAGCCGATACGCTCATCTATTAATCCCGTCGGTGACAATTGAGGACATGGTTCTTCCCGAGGAGATCGCGGCTCAGCTGTCCCATTGTGCTTCTGCGTTACTGGGTGGCCCAGGCAGTGTTGTATATCTACAGGGCTCTCCGGGAGTAGGGAAGAAAACCGCGGCAGAAGCCCTCTGCCATGCCTGTGGGTTGCCTCTACTCATGGTGGATCTAGCAAACCTTCTTGCCGACGATTCGCCTGCTGACGCCAGGATTGCACTTGCACTTCGAGAAGCGAAACTCCAAGGGACAGCGCTTTGCTGGGACCGCTTCGATCTTCTCCTCACCGATGACGCGGGTCTCCGAGCTTCACTGGAGACACTAATTCAGGGGATAAGGGATTTCTCCGGCCCGGTCCTTACAACCGGCGAGGCTGCGTGGCAGCCGGGCGATGCACTCAAGGGCAAATCATTCAGTCGAATCGAGTTCGACCTTCCCTCCTACGCCACAAGAAGGCGACTCTGGGAATCGTATCTCAATGGTCATGGACCAACGGCATCGGAAGCAGACCTGGAAGACGTTGCCGGTAAGTTCCGGTTCACCCCGGCGCAGATCAGAGACGCTGCAGCAACCGCCAGAAATCAGGCGATGTGTCAGGGCGACGAGGAGATATCGGCGAGCGACCTGCACGCAGCCTGCCGTGTGACATCAAACCACAGATTGAGCACCCTGGCTCGCAGGATACAACCCAAAGCTGCATGGGAAGATATTGTCCTCCCAAGGGATCAGAGGACACAGCTCCGTGAGATAGCAAACTACGTCAAATACCGACATATTGTGTTTGCCGACTGGAATTTCGAGCAGAAGATTTCCCTGGGAAAGGGTCTGAATATTCTCTTCGCCGGGCCCTCTGGCACGGGCAAGACCATGGCCTCGGAAATCATAGCCAATGAACTGGGGCTTGATCTGTACAAGATCGATCTCTCCACGGTGATCAGCAAGTACATCGGCGAGACGGAGAAGAACCTGGACAGGATCTTCACCGAGGCGCGAAACTCCAACTCAATCCTCTTCTTTGATGAAGCCGACGCTGTCTTCGGCAAGAGGTCGGAGGTCAGGGATTCTCACGACCGCTACGCCAATATCGAGGTGGCGTATCTCTTGCAGAAGATGGAGGAATACGACGGAATCGTGATTCTCGCCACCAATCTGCGCAAGAACCTGGATGAGGGCTTTGCTCGCCGCATGCACTTCAGCGTCGAGTTCTCCCTGCCTGAGGAGCCCGACAGGCTTCACATCTGGCAGGGCATATTTCCCAGCGAGGCCCCTTTGGCGGGAAGCCTCGATTTGAACTTCATGGCGCGGCAATTCAAGGTTACCGGCGGCAACATAAAGAACATTGCCTTGGGCGCAGCCTTCCTGGCTGCCGGGGACGGCGCCACCATCAAAATGGAACATTTGATAAGGGCTACCAAGCGCGAATATCAGAAAATCGGGAGGCTGTGCACCGACGTCGATTTCGCTAAGTATTTCGACCTGGTGAAGGGATGAAGTTATCGTGCTCTCTCCCATTAAGGGAGAGGGATCGACTGGTGAAAGGCTAACAGGAGGTGTTGACATGGCAGAACGTGAACTAGACCGGAAGAAGGAGATCGACGACGGAGTTCAGCGGAGAAAGAAACCGCAGGAGCGAGCAGCGGACAAGCTGAAGGCGCGCGAGGAGACAACTGCCTCAAAAAACATCGACGCGGCCTCGCTGGAAAGCCATGCCAGCCTCCTGAGCGATGCGCGGCTCTCCCATCCCGCCAATGCCGGCGAGAGGGCACAGATATTGAGCGAGCTGCAACGCAGCTACGGCAATGCCTACGTCCAGCGGCTGCTCAGGTCGCACGCTCTACAGGCCAAGCTCACCGTCAACCCGCCGGACGACATATACGAGAAGGAAGCGGACCAGATAGCCGAAATAGTCACAAAGTCCCCGGGCGCTGCAATACAGCGACAGGCGGAAGAGGAAGGGGAGGAAGAGGAAGAAGAGGTATCCCCGAAAATGGCTGTTAGCCGAACCCCGGAGGTCTCCGAGGACGTAGAGGGGCGCATCAACGCAGCGCGGGGCAGCGGCGAAGCGCTTCCCGATTCAATACGCGCTTCCCTTGAGCCCCACTTCGGGCGCGATTTCAGCGACGTGCGCGTTCACGCCGGTGCTGAGGCAGACGCACTCTCCCAGCAACTGGGGGCCAAGGCCTTTACCACCGGCCAGGACATCTTCTTCCGCTCCGGCGACTACCAGCCCGAGTCCGAGGAAGGCAAGAAGCTGCTGGGGCATGAAATGACCCATGTGGTGCAGCAGGGCGGCGCAGCCGTTTCCAGACAGGCTGTCGAGACAGAGGAGAAAGCCCCTGCGGGAGAGCGGGAAGCCGAAGAGGCACTGGACGAAGCCAAGGCCAAAGCGATAAGCGATATGTCCACAGCCAACATCAGGGCGCTGCTCTACGAGGCGGCGCATTGCCAGCAGATCGGCGCGGAGCAATCCGCACAAAGCGCCCTTGATCAGGCATCGAACGAGGCTCTGGCAATCCTCAAGCGAAAAGCCAAAGCCTTCGACGTGAAGGCCAGTTCAATGACGATGGCAAAGGCTCTGCTGGAGCAGCTGGCAACGGTGCAGCTGCTGGGCGCAGAGGGCGAGGAGAAAGCAGCAGAGGCGGCGTTTAACCAACTGCTTCAGTGGGCCCAGAACCAGTTGGCCTTCGCCGTCAAGGCGCTTCAGTCAGCTCCCTCGGGGGTGACCGCCCAAGCGGTGCTGGAAAAGGCTGCCCTGGTGCAGATGCTCGGCGGCAGCGCAACGGGAGCTATTGCCGCCGTGCAAAAGTGGC
>SOKG01000142.1 GCA_004376205.1 Dehalococcoidia bacterium
CCTACAAGAGGGGAGGGCATGAGACGTTCCAGGACATGATGGGTGGTGTTCGTCAGGACATCGTGCATACCATCTATCACGTGGGCATTGTCAAGGAGGGGGGGCCGCGAGAGCGCGAGAAGGCTGCGGTGGCGGCAAGGACGGGGCGAAACGACCCCTGCCCCTGCGGCAGCGGCAAGAAGTACAAGAAGTGCTGCGGCCGGTAGCGTAACTGTCAAAAGGGTGAAAAGAGTGAAGAACGCGGCCATCGCTCAGGTGTTTCAGGATATGGCTGATCTCCTCGAGCTCAAGGAGGACAACCCCTTCAAGATCAGGGCCTACCAGCGCGCTGCCCATACCATAGATGACTTGCCTGTGGAGCTGGGGCAGGTGATGGAAGAGGGCAGGCTCCGCGAAATCCCCGGCATCGGCGAGGCCATCGCCAAGAAGATAACCGAGCTTCTGGCCACCGGGCACCTGGAGGCCTATGAGAAGCTTCGCTCCCAGTTCCCCGAGGGTATCAGCTCCCTGATGGCTATTCATGGCGTGGGCCCCAAGACACTGATGCGTCTCTACAAGGAGCTGGGTATCTCCACCGTGGATGACCTGGAGCAGGCGATTGTTGAGGGGCAGGTAGCTGCCCTGTACCGCCTGGGAGACAAGACTGCTGAGAACATCCTGCGCCATATCCAGAGGCTGCGTCGCCAGGACATGCGCGTGCCCCTGGGCGAGGCGCTGCCCGTGGTGGAGGAGATTCTGGCCCAGCTTAACGAGGTCGCCGACGTGCGTAACCTCATCCCTGCAGGCAGCTTGCGCCGCTTCAAGGAGACCATCGGCGATGTCGACATCATGGGCACCGCCGATGACCCCGAGGGCGTGCTTCAGGCGTTTGTCCAGCTTCCCCAGGTGGAGGAGGTTCTGGTGAAGGGGACAACAAAGGCCAGCGTGATCGTCGAGGCTGGGCTTCAGGTAGACCTGAGGATGGTGGAGCACGATAGCTTCGGCTCGCTGCTTCAGTATTTCACCGGCAGCAAGGACCATAATATTGCCCTCAGAGATAGAGCGGTTCGCCAGGGGCTCAGTTTGAGCGAATACGGCATCACTGTACTGAAGAGCGGCGAGATAGAGAAATTCGCCACCGAGGAAGCCTTCTACCGAAGAATCGGCCTTGAGTACATTCCTCCGGAGCTGCGTGAAGGGCGGAACGAGATCGAGGAAGCGGAGAAGAGGGCTCTGCCCAAGCTGATCGAGGTCTCTGACATCAAAGGGGACTTTCACGTACACACTGAGTGGAGCGATGGACATGACTCGGTTGAAGCGATGGCAACCGCAGCCAGGGCTCGAGGCTACCAGTATCTGGCGATTACCGATCATTCGGTGGGCAGAGGCATCGCACACGGGCTAAGTGAAGAGCGGCTAAGGCAGCAGGTGGCCGAGGTAAGGGAGGTCAATCAGAGGCTGGATGGCTTCCGCCTGTTCGCGGGAATCGAGGTGGACGTACGTGCCGATGGCACCCTTGACTACCCCGATGAGGTCCTGAGCGAGCTCGATATCGTGGTCGCTGCCGTTCACTCTGCTATGGGACAGGATTCGGAGAAGATGACGGGCAGGATTATTCGCGCGCTGGAGAATCCCAATGTCCATATTCTGGCCCATCCCACGTGCAGGCTTCTTGGAATACGGGAGCCGGTAGATGTCGACCTTGAGGAGGTATTTCGCGCTGCGGCCAGGACAAACACAGCGCTGGAGATAAATGCCATGCCCGATAGACTTGATCTCAAGGATATTCACGTGCTGAGGGCGAGGGAGTTAGGGGTGAAACTGGTGATGGGCACCGATGCCCATAGTGTTGGCAGCCTGGACCTGATGCGCTTTGGGGTTGGGGTGGCGCGGCGGGGTTGGTGCCAGCCGGAGCACATCTTGAATACACGACCGGCGGGAGAGGTAGAGGCATTCTTAAAGCAAGGTAAGGGCGGACATGTCTGACAACGATGCTCAGGAAGTCAGGTGGGCCTATGAGCGGGCGGAGAGGATAGTGGCGGAGAAGGTCGGATTCCTGCGACATCTCATCATATACGTGGTGGTAAACGCTCTGCTATTCGCCATCAATATGGTGACCTCAAGCGGGTTCCTTTGGTTCTTGATACCCCTTGCTGGCTGGGGGATCGTGCTCCTAGCCCATTTCCTGACTGTGTTTACCTTCCGGGGGGGCAGATTTGAGCGCTGGCGAAAAAGGCAGATAGAGAAGGAGATGGAGAAACTGAGAGGGAGAGAGTAGCCTCTCCCTTTGTCGGGAGTTTGTCAAATGTCAGGCGATGACTCTGGTCTCAATCGTGTAACTTGCGTTGAAGGTAATGAGGCGATACGGCATCTTAAGCAGGCTGTCGCTGGTGGCAAGCCGTGGCATATCGCGTTGCTTGAGGCTATGGGGCTTTGGACCTGGCCTGAGGAAAACCATAACGGCCATCTCTATTGCTACCTGATTGATGGTGAGGCTTTCGACTGGCTGCTCCTTGCGGAGCGTCTTTGCCTGGAAATAGCTGATGTTATACCGGAACAGGAACTGGTTGCCCTCCTCTTTTTCGGCAGGCTACCCGGAGAGCTATCTGCAGAAGAGTTCAAGGAGCTTGTTGGCAGTGCCAAATATCATGCCCATCTCAACTACCTTTACGGCGTGACAGTCGAGAAGTTTGTGCTTCTTGCAATAGAGGAGGAGATTCATAAAGAGCGCCAGGGCCATGTCTTTTCTGGCCGGGATAGCGGCTTTGATGATAGCTATCAGCGCCTCTACGGCGCCAGCCAGGAGGCTCTTCTCCAACGCTTCAGAAATGAGAAGGGCTACCGCCAGAGCGATGATATTACCCTCGATCAGTTACAGGAGTTTACATATTGGTTGTTCAAGTATCGGCTTGGTAATTGCGATAGGGCCCGTGTAGCCAGCGATACCAAGAAAGGCATGGAGTATCTCAAGCGCCATAGTCTGGACAGGGCGCTAAATGTCCCCCAGAGTAATTCCTCTGAGGTTATCGAACACAGTCTCTAGGTAGCGGGTGACCAAGCTAGAACATGAGTTGTAACCTGAAGCGGACTCCGCTATAATAGCGCTCACGCCGGGGTTATGTCTCCTGGCTGGGAGTGGCAGGTTCGGTTTACTGTTGTCGCCGGTTGGCGTGAGATGAGGGTAACATGCTATTGGCAATCGACATAGGGAATACAAATATAGCTGTAGGCATCTTCGAGAATGAAGAGCTGAGGGCCGCCTGGAGGCTAGGCACTGACGTACATAAGCTTGAGGATGAGTATGCATCGGTCTTTCTTAACCTGCTGTCGCTCAAGGGCCTTGCTTTCGCAGATATTGACTGTGCTATCATCTCAAGCTCAGTTCCGCCGCTGGTGACGGTCTTCGAGGGATTATGCCAGCGTTACTTCGAGGTCTCGCCTATGATAGTTGGCCCCGGTACAAAGACGGGGGTTCGTATCTCGATTGAGAATCCACGTGAGGTTGGAGCTGACCGCGTGGTCAATGCAGCAGCAGGGCACAGGCTCTACGGTGGCCCCTTGATAGTCATCGATTTTGGCACCGCCACCACCCTGGATGCGGTATCGGAAGAGGGGGACTATCTTGGGGGAGCTATCGCTCCTGGCATTGGGATTTCGGCTGAGGCGCTCTTCGAGCATGCCGCGAAGTTGCCGCGTGTGGAGCTGATTCGGCCCCAGAAGGCTATAGGCAGAAACAGCGTATCCGCAATGCAGTCTGGCATTATCTTCGGCTACGTGGGGCTAATAGAGGGCATTGTTGTCCGCATGCGAAAGGAGTTGGGGGGCACTGCGAAGGTCATCGCCACCGGAGGTCTGGCGGATGTTATATGCAGGGAGACTGATATCGTAGACGCCTTGGAGCCGGATTTGACGCTGGTGGGACTGAGGTTGGTCCACGAGCTAAATAGGTGACGATAGTCAACTTGTACGGAGGCAGCGTGTTTGAGGGAAAGAACGTAGTCCTGGGAGTAACTGGCAGCATTTCTGCTTATAAGGCTGTGGATATTGCCAGCAAGCTAACTCAAAAGGGGCTGGCCGTTGATGTGGTGATGACCAAGGCGGCTATGGAGTTCGTGACACCGTTATCCTTCCGCAGCGTGACCCATAGGCCTGTTGTAACTGATATGTGGGAGCTGTCCTCTGAGTTCAGCGTGGAGCATGTTGCTCTTGCTGAGCGTGCGGATGTAGTGGTTGTCGCTCCTGCTACCGCTAATACCATTGCCAAGCTGGCGACAGGCCTCGCTGATGAGATGTTGAGTTGCACTGTGCTTGCCACTAAGTCGCCGGTGATAGTAGCCCCGGCCATGGACGCGGGTATGTATGGCAACGCTGTAACACAGGAGAACTTAGCCAGGTTGCGGTCACGAGGCTTCATTATCGTGGGGCCGGCCCATGGTCGGCTGGCTTCGGGACTGGTTGGCATGGGACGCCTGGCGGAGACTGATGAGATACTGGGCACCATTTTCCAGGTCCTGGGCAGGAAGGATGATCTGGCCGACAAGCAGATCGTGGTCAGCGCCGGAGGCACTCGAGAACCCATCGATGCGGTGCGCTACATAGGCAATCGTTCCTCGGGTAAGATGGGCTACGCGGTAGCCGAGGCAGCCCGGGACCGGGGCGCAATAGTGACTTTGGTGACCAGCGTTACTGAGATTCCTCCTCCGGTAGGTGTTGAGGTGATGCCGGTAGAGACTGCTCTCGAGATGCGAGACGCCGTGCTCAAGGCTTCAGCCGCAGCAGACGTCCTCATAATGGCCGCGGCAGTTGCCGATTATCACCCCGCCAGGGTCGCTGAGGGGAAGATAAAGAGGGAATCGGAGACTTTGACCCTCGATTTGGTGAAGACGGCGGATATTCTGAGCGAGGTAAAGGGGGATATTATTAAGGTTGGCTTTGCTGCCGAAAGCGAGGATTTGATAGCTAGGGCGACTGATAAGCTTGCAAAGAAGAATCTCGACCTTATCGCGGTCAATGATATTACTGCCGAGGATAGCGGTTTTGGCACAGATACCAACCGGGTGACCCTGATCGACCGCGAGGGGAAGGTTGAGCCACTTCCGCTGATGGATAAATACGAGGTTGCCCACAAAATTCTGGACAAAGTAGTGGCGCTGCTCTCCCCGTCACCTGATTGACGGTACCTAAGGCGGGGTGCTATGATACTTACGTGGCAGCGTAGCTCAGAGGTTAGAGCAGGGGACTCATAAGCCCAAGGTCGTCGGTTCGAATCCGACCGCTGCCACCAGCTAGTATGGTTTTTGGCTTAACTCTTCAACCCGATGTTTGCCTTACCTACCAAAGCCGTAGCTTGCGATATGTATACTACCGCAAGAAGTCTGTAGTGCAACTCTTAGCAATGGTGCTTGATGAGTCGAGGGAACGAAGGAAATGGATGACAATAGAGGTGTGAAACACCGCCTTTTGTTTGCGAAGAGGCGGTTGGATGACCTAAGAAAACTAGATTTGGATGTAGGTTTGAGTCTGATTAGCGGTATCTAGAGAGGAAGCGAATGCAATACGTTGAGGTTGGCCGGATAAGGCCAAGCACACTGAACCCGCGACTTGAGCTCACAAAGGCAGG
>SOKG01000284.1 GCA_004376205.1 Dehalococcoidia bacterium
GGTTCCATCTGGTCATGGAATATATTAGTTTTCTTTTTCCGAACCATCCATACCAGGTATATCCAGACCGCTATTAGGGCGCCCGCAATTAACATAGCCAATAACATAGCCAATGCAATCGCCGCCGCTATCCCAAATACAACGATTGTTCCGATTTTTAATTTTCTTTTCATTATCACCCCCCCCTTTAATACCTCACGTATTTAGTAGTCATTATCCTATCACACCCGTAATTTGGGATTTCCCATTTCAATTCGCAATGAGGCATCATATAGGCGTCGTAGGGGCGTAGTCATCAAGTATGGCCCACACAAAGCCGAGTATCTCGTGCATTTTGACGATGGCAAAGACGAGACCGTTAATGCACAGTGGTTAGACGCAGAGAGATAGCCCGTCCTTCAGGCTCAGTTTATCACCTCGTTGTCCTAGTTAGGGGAAAGCTCCGCCAAGACTCGCTTGGCCCCCTCCACCATCTCCTCGACAACCTGCTTTGCCGGTTTCAGCTCGTTGATCATCCCTGCTATTTGCCCCGCGGGCGCAGGCACTATATCCGCCATCCGCGCCTCATAGGCCCCATCCAATATGGGCAAGATGAGCATAGGTTGTAAGGGCAGAGGTAATGTGGGCAAACCCGTCTTCTCCCAGGCAGCGATCAGCCTGTTCTTCATATACCTTGCCTGCTTGCCGGTTATCACTCTCGACACCTGGGTGTCGTCCTCCGTCCCGTCGACAATCCTCTGCTTGAGGTAGTCCTCATAGATGGACTCGTAGGTGCCAACGAAGACGGTGCCGCACCACACGCCAACAGCCCCAAGCGCAAGGGCAGCGACAAGCCCTCTGCCATCGCCTATCCCACCCGCAGCCACCACCGGAATGGGGGCAACGGCGTCTACCACCTGGGGCACCAGGGGCATGGTGCCTATCCTGCTGACGTGCCCCCCAGACTCGTGCCCCTGGGCCACTATGATGTCCACACCCGATCTGGCAACGCGGCGGGCAGCCCTGACGTGGCCCACAACACCGATCACCTTCATTCCCCGGGCATGGGCCTCGGCAACCATGAAACCGGGGTCTCCCAGCCCCGCAGCATAGACGGGGACACGCTCTTCAAGGATCACGTCGATCTGCTCTTTGAACAGGTCTCCCGAAAAGACCGTGTCATCAGCCATTTCGGATAGATATCCCTTCCCCCCCCTCGGCCTGGGCACCCCCAGCTCCTCCCTCAGCTTGTCAACGAAGTCTGTCTGCTCCGAAGCAACGGACGGCAACTCGCCTTTGAATTCAGCTGTGGTCCCTGTCTGAGGAACCTCCCCTGGCAATACCGTATCCACCCCGAAGGGCTTGTTGGTGAGGCTCTTTGTCTTCTTGATCATGGCTTCGACTTTTTGAGGGGGCAGGAAAGCGCAGCCGAGGATTCCTAACCCGCCTGCATTGGATACCGCTGCCACAAGCTCGGGGCCGGATACGGGGCCACCCATCCCGCCCATACCAGCCAGGATGATGGGATATTCGATGTCGAGCATATCGCATAACCTGGTCCGAAGAGCATTCTTTGCCATTTCCATCCTCCTTGACCGCTTGTTCATTCAAGGGCGCCTGCTACCAGCAGGTCTGCGACCTCATCGTCGGACATCCCCAGGACATCCTTCAGAATGTATTCGTTGTGCTGACCCAGGCAGGGAGCAGGCATGGTGAGTTCGTGGGGCGTCTTTGAGAACCGATATGGTGGCGTCTGGTAGATGTGCGGCCCGATCTCAGGATGTTCCAGAACGACAAGAGTTCCTCGATGGTTCAACTGGGGGTCTGCCACCAAGTCTTCGCCGCTCTCTACCACCGCGGCGGCTACCCCGGCCTCTTGGAGAAGGGTCATGACCTCCTCCGGCGGGCGGTTGGCCGTCCATTGCTGCACTAGCTCGTTTAGCTCATCCTCATTCTCCTTCCTGCCCTTAAGCGTAGCGAACCTGGGGTCTTTGGTCCACTCTGGATTTCCGATAACTCTACAGAAGTTAGCCCACTCCTCATCGGTGCTTACAGCTATTGCACACCACCTTTCCCCTTCACCTTGGCAGCGGTAGACGGCATGCGGTGCGGCATGGGTGGAACGGTTGCCCATCCGTCCCAGAATTCGCCCGTTTATCATGCAATCCATCAGTGGCGGTGCCAGAAATTGGAGGGTGGCTTCCAGTTGGGAGAGTTCTATGTACTGTCCCTTGCCCGTCTTCTTGCGGTGGATAAGCGCGGCGATAAGGGCAGTCACCATGTGAGGGAACGTGATGAAATCGCTCAAGGCTCCAGTGGGAACCGCTGGCTCCCTGTCAGGCCAGCCAGTGATCTCACTGAAGCCCGCGAGCGAGACCCCGACTATCCCGTGCCCCGGTATCTTGCTGTAGGGACCAGTTTTTCCCTGCAGGGCAGTAGCTATGTGGATGAGGTCTGGTTTCTGCTTTCTCAGCGTCTCGTAGTCCAAACCCCACTTCTCCATAATCCCCGGGAGGTGAGCATCGGCAACCACATCGGCCCACTCCCAGACCAGTCTCCTGGCGACCTCCTGTGCCTGGGGCATCCTGAGGTTAAGGCTTATACCGTATTTGCTGTCGTTGTAAAAGGCAAAGAAGCCACTGCGATTTATGCCCGCCTGAAAATCCTTGTAAGGAAAGGATATCCGGGTAATGTCGGGCCTGGTATTGGACTCGATATGGATCACCGTTGCCCCCAGGTTGGCCATAAATTTCATAGCTATAGGGCCTACCCCCAGCCAGGTGAAATCGGCAATCTTCAGTCCTTCAAATATGCGCCTTTTCTCCATCTTTTACTCCTCTCGCTCTTAGCATCCCAGGGAGTTCAGATAGCCCTGGCTTCCTTGAGCAGGCGCATCTCCTGTTCGGAGAAGCCCAGCTCCCCCTCATAGATTTCCCGGTTATGCTCTCCGATGAGCGGGGCGCGCCTCGATATCCTCCAGGTGGTTTCCGTCATCTTGTAGGGGGCACCTACGTAAGTGATGGTCTCACCCAGTTCCGGGTGTTCCACATCTGCGTAGAACCCCCTTTCCTTAAGCTGGATGTTCTCCACCATGTCTTTGGTAGTGCTGCAAGGGTAGAGTATGATGCGTCGCTTCAGCGCCTGCTCATAGAGCTCCGCCTTGGTCTTGTTGGCGAAGAAATCTATCAGGCTATTCTCCCAAGCATCGACCTGTTCCTGTGTCAGCGCCCAAGCATCTACCTTCTCAGACCAGTCCTTGGCTTCCCAGTCCTTCTTGTCCTCAAAAGCGCCCACCATTCCCTCCTCGGCCATCCATTTTACTATTGGCGGCATGGAGATCGAAGCTAACTGGCCTCCTCCTATCAGAAAACCCACATGGCCATCCTTACAGGGAAAGGCAACCCGGCACCGCGGGGTGCCCATCATGCGTGTAGCTCCACCCCGAAACATATTGAACCTCATCAGGTCCCAGAACTGGATCACATTCATCAGGGTCCATACCACAGCTTCCTGCATTGAGACGTCAACATGCTGTCCCTCCCCCGAGAACTCTCGATAGTAAAGGGCCGCTAGTGTCCCAGTGGCAGCGTGGTTGGCGGCATGAAGATAGGCCTGGGGAAAGCCAATTCGACACGGGGGTCGATCGTCATCGCCGGTGACAAATGATTGGCCGCCTAGTGCGCAACCTACGAGGTCAGGAGCCTTCCAGTCCTTGTAGGGGCCTGTCTGGCCGAAGGGGGTAATGGAGGTCATGATGATGCCTGGATTTATCTCGCTGAGTGCTGAATATCCCAGGCCCAGACTGTCCATATATCCCGGCGGGAAGGACTCCACGACGACGTCGGCGGTCTTGGCCAATCTCTGGAAGATATCTTTTCCATCGGCGGTTTCGATGTCTAAGGTTATGCCCCTTTTGCTTGTATTGTAGGCCCACCAATAGAGGCTTTTCTCAGGATCGGGGATATCCTTGTAGAAGGGGCCAATGCTTCGGGAAGGGTCTCCCCCAGGGGGCTCAATTTTGATTGCATCAGCCCCGAGGTCGGCAAGGACCTTGGCGCAGTAGACCCCCTTGTCGTCGGCCAAGTCGAGGATACGGTAGTCGCTCAACATGCCTTCACGTTTTTCCTTATCTACCATACTGTACCCTCCTTTCAACTCCGCCGCTGTAGGGCTTATTTCACGAAAACGGTCTTGATGTTGACGAATTCCTTGATCCCGTAGTGTGACAGCTCGCGACCGTACCCGCTCTCCTTCACGCCTCCAAATGGCAGACGGGGATCTGACCTGACAACGGCATTAACGAAACAACAGCCCGCTTCGATCTCATTTGCTGCGATTCTTTCCCCTTTGGCGACATCTCCGGTGAAGACGGCTGCGCCCAGACCGAATCGGGAATCGTTCGCCACCCTGATCGCTTCCTCCTCGTCCTTCACCGGGATAATCGCCGCTACCGGCCCGAACAACTCCTCGTCGTACGCTGGCATACCCCTCTTGACGCTGGTAAGGACGGTAGGAGGATAAAAGGCGCCCCTGCCCTCGGGGATTTTGCCGCCAAGCAGGCACTTTGCCCCTTTTTCCATGCTCTCCAGTACCTGCCGGTGCAGGTCGTCCCTCAGGTCCTGTCGCGCCAAAGGGCCTACCGCGGTGTCCTCTTCCATGGGATCGCCCGTCTTCTCAGCACGTACCCGCTCAACGAAGAGCTCCTCAAACCGCTCCCTCTGTGACTCGACGACGACGAACCGCTTGGCAGCGATACAACTCTGACCGGAGTTGGTAAGCCTGCTGGCGACACACGCTGTCACCGCCGCCTCAAGGTCGGCGTCTGCCAAAATGATGTAAGGATCGCTGCCACCCAGCTCGAGGACGGTCTTCTTGATCATTTCTCCCGCCTTCCTGGACACCGCCCTGCCCGCATCTATGCTGCCGGTCAGGGTGGCTGCTTTGACCAGCGGGTTCGCGATGACTACCTCGACCTGATTGCTGCCGATGAGTAACGTCCTGAAGATGTTCGCAGGAAAATCCGCTTTGCGGAAGATATCTTCTATCGCTAGAGCACAGCCCGGCACGTTAGAGGCATGCTTCAGTAGGGCCGCATTACCCGCCATAAGCGCAGGCGCGGCGAACCGGAAGACCTGCCAGAAGGGAAAGTTCCATGGCATGATCGCAAGTACAACGCCCAGCGGTTGGAAGGTGACAAAGCTCTTGCTTGCGTCTGTATCTATTGCTTCCGGCTGTAAGAACTTCTCAGCGTTGTCGGCGTAGTAGTCGCACCCCCAGGCACATTTCTCCGCCTCTGACCTGCCGCTTTTCAGCGGCTTGCCCATCTCTTCTGCCATCAACCTCGCATAGTCTTCTGCCTTATCTCGGAGAATCCGCGCGGCCTTCTTCATCAGCTTTGCCCGTTCAGCAAAGCTTGTCCTCCGCCAGCCGAGGAAGGCTTGGTGTGATTTCTCTATAGCGCCCCTAACATCTTCCGGGGTCATCTCTTCATACTCTTTGATCGTTTCCCCCGTTGTAGGATTCACTGCTTCAATCGGCATGATTCTTCCTTCGCTA
>SOKG01000094.1 GCA_004376205.1 Dehalococcoidia bacterium
AGGCAATCTCCTCTAATCTGCCCATCCTCTTATAGGGGGGGGTAGCAGGCATGCGGGCTCGTTTGTAATGGGAAGCATCCCTTTCGCTGACATCGATCTCAACAGGTTGAGGTTTCTCCGGACTACGACCCTTCCTCAAATCGCGTCCTCTCAAGTACCGGTCTATCGACTCGGCTGCTTGCAGCCCAGTGGCCACAGCTTCCACGACGTTGTTGGGTCCCGTGACGCAATCGCCGCCGGCAAAGATGCCGGGGATTCTGGTCTCAAGGGTTAGCGGCTCCACCTTTATAGTGGCATCATCGCTATCGATCTCAAGCCATCTTATGTTCAGCAGGGAAGTGTTGGGCCGCTGTCCTATGGCTATCACCACATGGTCAGCATCGATCACAAACTCCGACCCCGGTATGGGCTCGGGCCTGCGGCGGCCATCGGCTTCCATTTCGCCCATTTTCATCCGCTGGCAGCGTATTCCAGTTACCTTGGTCCCATCGCCGAGTATCTCCACGGGCGATGTCAGGTACTCTATAGATATGCCTTCGTTGATGGCCTCCTCTACTTCGTCCCGCACCGCAGTCATCTCCTCCGCTGTGCGGCGATAGAGTATTCGCACCACTCCCTTGCTTCGTCTCTTCGCTGTTCTGGCCGAATCCACGGCGCTATTGCCACCGCCAATGACTACTACATTGGAGCCCACGGAGGCGCCCACTTTCAGATTCAATGCAAAAAGCAGAGAGATGGCATCCACTACGCCCTCAAGGTCTTCACCGGGGATGTTCAAACTTATGTTTTGGTGAGCACCTATTGCGAGGAAAAAGGCTCGATATCCACGCTCTCTCAGATCGGAGATCGTCACGTCACGACCTACCGTCACCCCCGTCTTTATGTCCACACCCAGGGCCTTAATTGCCTCCACTTCCTTATCTCGTACCTCGAGGGGAAGGCGGAATCAGGGAATGCCTGTGGCCACCATGCCACCAACCACTGCGTGGGATTCAAATATGGTGGGGCTATAGCCCCGGCGCGCCAGCTCCCAGGCGGCGGTGAGTCCAGCGGGGCCGCTGCCAACGATGGCTATTTTCTCCCTTCTGGACCTGGCGGGGGCCTTGGGTCTGTAGTTGATGCCGCTGGGGGCATTGTCGGCAGCATAGCGATGGAGGGCCGGGATGAATACCGAGCTGTCAACTTCACCCCGCTTGCAATTGTCCTCGCAGGGATGTGTGCATACGCGGCCGAGCACTCCAGCCAGAGGCGCTGCCTCGTTTATCAGGTTGAGGGCCTCGTCCACCTTACCCCCCGACAGCAGGGAGATAAACCCTTGGACATTGATACCGAGTGGGCATGCTGCTCGGCAGGGGGCAACCCCACTCTTCTCTATGCAATAGGCTGAGGGTATCGTCTTGGCATCCGGAGCGGGTGCGTGGATGGCACTGTGGGTCGCCCTCCGGCCGTCCAGCAGGAAGGGCACCTGTACTGAGCATGCCTCCTCGCAGCGACCGCAGCCGGTGCACAGATCCACTCGCACATAGCGAGGGTCTCTGGTTGCCCTTATGGTGAACCTTCCCTGCTTACCCCCTATGTTCGCAACCTTGGAGTTGGTGTGAAGGGTGACCAGTGGGTGGCTTGCTGCCCGCAGCAGCAGGGGCCAGATGCTGAGAAGCTTCTCAGAAGAAGCGGGTAGGGCGCTGTCAACAGTATTGTCTAAGTCCAGTGAAGGCGAGGATGTGATTATGTTGACCTCCACGCCCAGATCCGCCAGGGTGAGGGCAGCCTGCGCCGCGCCCACGCTGTCACCAATGACAGCTACGCCCTTAGCCATTCGTGCCCTCACTTTGCTTGCCGTGCTCCAAACCGTAGTCATATCCCAACTCGAAAGCCTTGCTATTCAATTCCTCGGTTCCCTTGGGCACAGAGGTCAGGACGGAATTCTTGAGGGCCTCGGGGAAGACTAGGTCGTTCACGGCTGCCAGAAAACCCAGTGTGATGATATTCGCCACCACCACCCGGCCCATGTCCCGCGCCATGCGGGTAGCTGGTATGGAGAGTGGTGCCGGGTTTTGCGACGGATCGGGTTTCACCAAATCTGGGTCAATAATCATCTGGGTTTCTGCAGAGAGACCGTGCCCATACTTGGTGTAGGCCTCTTGCGACAGGATTATGAGTATTTCCGGGTTCTGCACGTAGGGGTAGCCTATAGGCTCATCGGAGATCACCACCTCGGCGGTGCAGGCACCACCGCGGGCCTCCGGCCCGTAGCTCTGGGTAAGGGTGGAGAAACCGTTATCATATATGGAAGCAGCCCGACCCACAATCTGCCCTGATAACACAACACCCTGTCCGCCAAATCCCGCTATTCTTATTTCGCGTCTGCCCAGTTGCTCTTCCTCCAGACTGTTCCTTATGTAAAGCTACAATACCCTCTGGTTAGCTAAGGTTGCTTCCCCTGTGCCCTGTCAAGCATCTGCTTGTGCTGCTCCCAGAAAGTCGGACGTTCTATGTCGACAAACCTGCCCACAACGATGTGGCCATTCGAAGTTATGGCTACATCCTTGGGATCGGCTCCATTCTTAACTACGCTTCTTTGTTGGTACGCGTGCATCGTGTCCAGCCCCTTTGACTGCTTGTTCATGCGTCCGTATAGCTCCGGGCAGGGGCTCAGTACTTCTATGAAGCTGAATCCGGGTTTGGTCAGTGCCTCGGCGATAGATCTCTCCAGTTGACGCGCGTGCAGCACCGTCCAGCGGGCGACGTATGTGGCGCCGCTGGCAGCCACCAGGTAGGGCACATTAAAAGGGTATTCGAAGTTACCATAGGGCGAGGTGGTGCTACGGGCGTCGAGTGGGGTGGTAGGCCCCAGCTGTCCGCCGGTCATGCCGTAATTGAAATTGTTTATGCAGATGACGGTCATATCGATATTGCGACGGGCGGAGTGGATGAGGTGGTTACCTCCTATGGCAATCAGGTCGCCATCTCCCGAGAAGACCACCACGTTCAACTCAGGGTTCCCTATTCTCAAGCCGGTGGCGAAGGGAAGGGCCCGCCCATGTGTGGTGTGAAAGGAGTCTAGTTTAACATAACCGGCTACCCTGCCACTGCAGCCTATTCCCGAAACCAGCGCCATTTTGTCCGGATCCAGACCGGCACGCCAAATAGCCCTGATAAAGCATCCCACTGCCGCCCCTATGCCGCACCCGGCACACCAGATGTGCGGCATCCTGTCCGACCTTAGCATGGATTCTATGGTGTTTTCCTCTACTGTTAGCGCGCTTGTCATTGCACTGCTTCCTTTATGGCTTTCAGAATGGTCTGGGGAGAGTGCACTCCGCCTCCCATGTGCGGCAGGAGCAACGTGCTGGCCTTGCCCGCAGCACACCGTTCCACCTCCAGGACAATCTGGCCGTAGTTTATCTCGGGGACTACGAAGGCCTTAACCCGTTGCGCAAGCTCCCTGATGCGGTCTTCAGCAAACGGCCACACTGTTATCAGCCGCAGCAGTCCTGCCCGAATACCCTCATCCCGTGCCTGCTGCACCGCGAGACCGGCAATGCGGGCGGTGATTCCATAGGCGCAGACTATGACCTCTGCGTCCTCCACCGCGACCTCTTCATATTTTATTATGTCATTCCTGTTGAGCCTGATCTTGTCCACCAGCCGGCGCACTAGCTGGTCCTGGGCCTCGGCGGTCATTACCGGGTATCCTCGCTCATCGTGGGTGAGGCCGGTGACGTGGAAGCGGTAGCCCTCGCCGGCTATGGCCATCGGGGGCACCAAATCGTCATCTGATTTGTAGGGCAGGTATTGCTCCGGCGCCACATCGGGCCGTCGCCGACTCAGGAGTTCCTCGGGTGCTATACGCGGTATCACTACCTTCTCGCTCATATGCCCCACGGCTTCGTCGGACATCAGGAGCACAGGAACCCGGTATCTCTCCGACAGGTTAAACGCCGTGATGGTAAGGTCGAATATCTCCTGGGGAGAGCTGGGTACGAGCGCAATGATCTCGTAGCTGCCATGGGAGCCCCACCGTGCCTGCATCATGTCTCCCTGTCCCACCAGGGTGGGCAGCCCGGTGGATGGCCCGGCACGCTGTATGTTAACCAGAACGCAGGGCGTTTCCAGCATCACTCCCAAGCCCAGGTTCTCCATCATCAGGCTGAATCCAGGGCCGGAGGTGGCCGTCATTGTCTTCATCCCCGCCCACGATGCACCCAATATAGCATTCATAGAGGCGATCTCATCCTCCATCTGGACATATACACCTCCCACGTGGGGAAGCCGCTCACTCATCCTCTCGGCTACCTCGGTGGCTGGCGTTATGGGATAGCCGGCAAAGAAACGGCAACCTGCACTGATGGCTCCCTCGGCACAGGCCACGTCGCCGTTCATGAAAAAGGTTCCGCAGAGCGCTCCGTCTTCAGGCATACAAAAGTCCCGTTAGTTATCGTTGTCGCTTGATTCCAGGTGGATGGCGAATTCGGGGCAGAGGACATCACACAGGCCGCAGCCCAGGCACTTGCTCTCGTCTGCCACCACGGCGAGCGTATAGCCCTTGGGGCTCAGTTCCTCGCTCATCTCGAGTGCAGCCCTCGGGCAGAACTCCACGCAGTAGCCGCAGCCCTTGCATCTCTCCTTGTCGATCAGCACTTTTGGCGGTTTGGCAGCCTTTTCCGCCTGGTCGAAGGGTGTTCTCCACAACTTCATAGCAGCACCTTTTACGCTGATATCCAACCGCAGTTTCCAATTTCCGAGGACTCCCCGCAGTAGTTCAGTATATCAAATTCGAAATTCCTTTACAAATCTCCTCGCATGAGCTTGGTCCGTGAGTGCAGATTCAAGAGGTGAGGCGGGCTACAGCTTACCCCGGTGGATGGAACAGATGTTGACGACTTGCGGGTGCAGGAGTTTTCAGGTGGACAATTGGTTTGGGTCTTGTCGTATTGCACTTCCGCAGGGACTTGACAAGACAATCTTTTTATGATATTCTGAATTATCAGTAAAAGCTCCCTGTTCTGAAAATTGCTGAGAGAAGGGGGTCTAAGATGGTTGATGAAGCTCAGGAGGCGGTCTGTTCGCCGTCGACGTGTAGTGAAACGGCCTGCTGTAAGGTTGAAGCAGTAGTAAGCGTGGATGACAGGGGACAGATGGTACTGCCCAAGGAGATCAGAGACAAGGGAGGAATCCGGGCAGGGGATAAGCTAGCTGTCGTAGGTATGGAGCGAGATGGTAGACTGTGCTGCATCTCGTTGATTAAGGTTGAAGACCTCACGGAGATGGTGAAGAGTATGCTGGGGCCAGTAATGGAGGGGATCTTCCAAAAAGACAGAGGAGGTGTTTGAAATGAAAGCGGAAGAGACAAGAAAAGTCGTACGCGAGGGCTATGCCAGAATTGCCAAGCAGGGCAGTTCGTGTTGTGCTCCTGCCAGCTCGTGCTGTGCAAACACTGATTTGGCGCAGGATATTAGTAGGAACATAGGATATAGCGAGGAAGAACTTGAAGCGGTTCCGGAAGGGGCGAATTTGGGCCT
>SOKG01000169.1 GCA_004376205.1 Dehalococcoidia bacterium
TGAGGCTTGCAGAGGACCTCGATTACTTCAAGAAACTGCGCGACCTCCAAGCATGGCTATATCTCCAATTCGACGGTGTCACCCCTGAACCCTATGTGGAAATGAGGGGTCGCAACGTGTGGCCGCTGAAGCAGAAGGTCTTTGAGAACGCCAGAAAGATAGGGTATAACAAGATTGCACTCATCCCCACCCTGGCAAAGGGAGTCAATGACCATCAGGTCGGCGACATGATAAGATATTCCGCAGAGAACTCAGATGTAATCAAGTTCCTTGTCTTTCAGCCAGTCAGCTTTTCGGGAAGAATAGACCGAACCAAGTTGAAGGAGATGAGAATAACCAACTCAGATGTTATGAGACTGGCCGAGGAGCAAACAGGTGGCGAAATCAAGAAGAGCGATTTCTTCACAATTCCGATGAACCAGACAATGGCCAAAATGATGACCAAGGGGGGCCAGCATCAGGATTTCTGCGTTCACCCCCATTGTGGGTTAATAACCGTCGTCGATCATTCGAAAGGCAAGCTCGATCCCATACCGCGCTACGTAAGGAATGAACAGTTCCATGCCAAAATGAGTAGATCCTTTGAACTCAACAAGTCCAGGCCTGCAATAATGTGGGACCTTGTCACCAGCTTGATAAGGTACGTCAGTCCCAGGCTGTGGCTCAAGTTCCTGCCAGTTCTGTTGATGACCAAAGGGAAGAAGTCTGTACGAACTGTGCTTACGGAGTGGCTTCCAGGACAATGGCTTACAATAGGGATCATGCATTTTATGGACCCATACAATTTCGACTTGGACAGAACTCAGAACTGCGCCCTTCACTTTGGAGTTATTGACAAGGAAGGAAAACCCAGATTGATCCCTTTCTGCTCCATGAACAGCATCCATAGGTCAGCCCTATCCGATGGAAAAGGCGAACTGAGAGAAGCGAGCTTGGATGTTGTCGCCAAAGCTCCTGAACGGGCAACATAGCCGCCCTGAACTGTGATGGCCAGGCCACGTGTATATAAGACCGAGGCGATTGTTCTCAAGCGAAACAATCTGGGCGAAGCAGACAGCATCATCACCCTCTACACCCCAAACTTGGGCAAGATCAGGGCAGTAGCAAAAGGAGTACGAAGACCGAAGAGCAAGCTCGGCGGACACCTCGACCTCTTGACTCAAAGTGCTTTGCTCCTAGCTCAGGGACGGAACCTGGATATCATCACCCAGAGCCAGATGATCGAGAGCTTTCTTCCCCTGAAGAGCGACCTCAGGCATATAAGCTGTGCCCTCTACCTCGCAGAGCTAGTGGACCAATTCACTGCAGAGCAGGTTGAGAACCATCCTATCTACGAACTGCTGCATACCAGCCTGCTTTGGCTTTGCCGGACACGCAACTGCGAGCTTGTCCTCAGGCACTTTGAGCTCCAACTTCTAAGACACCTCGGCTACCAGCCGGAGCTTTACCAATGCCTGGGCTGCAAATCACCCCTTGCGCCGCAAAGGAATCTGTTCAGCGCCAGCAGCGGAGGCGCCCTTTGTCCCGACTGCGCTAGGAATGAACCTGCGGTCCGCCCTATTTCGGTCGATGCCCTCAAGGTGATGAGATTCCTCATTAGTAGCGACCATGCCTCTGCCGGACGACTGCGAATGAGCCGCGATTTGTCCCAAGAGGTGGAGCAATTGATTAGGTGGTATATCCGCTATCTTCTGGAGCGTGAGGTGAAATCCCTGGAGTTCCTGGATCATCTACAGGAGTAGGGAGCGAACCTGTGTGTTCGCCCTCAGCCCTCAGTAGGGAGCGAACCTGTGTGTTCGCCCTCAATCCTCAATCGGGGCAGACACTTGACTACATAGGGGCAGACACAAAGGTCTGCCCCTACTTCTGGCGCTCAACTACATAGTCCGTCAGTTCCAATAGCGCCCGCTGGCAGGGGCTTTCCGGGAATATTTCCAATGCGCGATATGCCTCAGCGGTGAAATCCTGTGCAACGCGATAGCATTCAGGGACAATCTCCGAACTGCGTATCATCTCGATGGCTAGCTCGAGGTTCTGCTCCTTTTCTCTCTTTTCGAATATGGCCCTAATTGGGTTGCTATCCGGGTATTGCTCTTTGAGCAAGATCGCCGGGAGCGTTAAGTGCCCCTGTAACAGGTCGCTTGCCACTGGCTTGCCCAGCTCCTCCTCCCCGGCAGTAAAGTCCAGGATATCATCGACGATCTGGAAGGCCATTCCTAGGTTATAGCCGTAGCTCCTCAGGGCTTGTATTGCCTCCTCCGAAGCCTCAGCGACTATCCCACCTGACTCGGTAGCCATTGAAAACAGAGAAGCGGTCTTATTGCCAATCCTCCTCAAATAGCTTTGGCGTGTCTGGTTCTGGTCAAAGCTGGTGAAGCTCTCCTCCAATTCACCAGTACACAAAGCCGTGAGTGTTTGTGCAAAAAGCCTGTCCGCTCTAATATTGCATGCCTGAGAGACCAACTCAGCAGCCTTAGAGAAAAGGTAATCTCCGGCCAGAGTGGCTATACCCCAGCCCCAAATGTTGGCGGCTGTTGGTTTGCCGCGACGCCTATGTGAAAGGTCAATGGTATCGTCGTGCACCAGGGTAGCCGTGTGAAGCAGCTCAACACCAGTCGCCACAGGGATAAGCAAATCAAGGTTACAACCATCCTTGAGCTTGCCCGTGAGCAAAGTCAGCGCTGGACGAAGGCGCTTGCCACCACTACTCACGATGTAGCCCAATAGCTCCGCAAGCCAAGGGTAATCTACGTCGGCTACCGCCTTAATCCCCTCCTCTACAAGAACAATCTCACTTTCTACAGGGGCGAACAGCGAATCTCTCAAATTGCCCATTCTAGAGTTCCTGCTAACCTAGCTAGCTCTGGCTCTTCGCCGGCGCAAACCATCAACCAGGCTATAGACCACCGGAATGACCAGCAGAGTCAGAAGAGTAGAGCTGAACAGCCCGCCGATGACCACCACCGCTAGCTCGCCGGCTATGAGGGTGCCTCCGCCCAGTCCGAAAGCCAGCGGCAGCATGGCAAACATAGTGGTCAACGCTGTCATCAAGATCGGGCGCAGCCGTGTCCGTCCCCCTTCAACCAAAGCGTCGTAGGTATTCATCCCCTGTTTACGCAGCTGCTCCACCAAAGCGATGAGCACGATAGCGTTGGTGAGGACAATGCCCACCAGCAGCAACACGCCCATCATCCCCGAAATACCCAGTGTGTAGCCAGCGATAAGCAGCGCCAGCAGAGCGCCGATGGATGCCAGCGGGAGACTGATCATGATAATCAGAGGATTGAGTATCGAGCGCATCGTGACCACCAATATCAGGTAGGCAATCCCTATGGCAATCATTATAGCGATGCCCATGCGGGAGAAGCCCTCCGCCATCTCCTCCATCACCCCACCCGCGCGTATCTCGACCCCCTCGATACCGAGAGCGTCAATCTCGTCTTCAACGGCGTCGATCTCATCCTCAACGAGCCTGTTCACCGCACCCACATTCTTCGCAGTTATCTCGCCGACGATACTGGCAGAGAGCTTCTTGTCGATATGGCCGATGTGAGTCGGACCTTCCACAAGCGCTACGTCGGCCACATCTGCCAAAGCCAGAGACGGAGGCAGGCCCAACCTCAGTGCACTAGCAGTGGCCTCAGGGTTCTCCGCTTCATACAGACCCATGGCCACGCCTTTGATGAAGACTCCGTAACTGTCGCCATCTACGTTAACTGCCACGTTGGGCAGAGACCAACCCCTCCTCAGCAATGATACTTCATTTTGCAATTGCTGCAGTTCTTGCTCTGTCAGCCCCAGCGCTTCTATCTTGCTAGAATCCAACTGGATGTAGAGCTTAGGCACAACCATAGTGAGATCAGTCTCAAGGTTAGAAATGTCTTCGATCTCTTCGAGACGTTCATAGAGCAATCCTGCCGCCAGATTGACTTCAGCGGAAGACTCGCCTATGACGGAGATATCCAGTCCGCTGCCGAATCCCATCTGGCCGCCTTGCGCCTCGTCGCCAGACAGCACAGTGACGTAGTCTCCCAACATGAGCCCCTCGATGCCAAGCTCCAGGTCCTCCTGTTCCTTTGGCTCATTCGCACCAGGGTCGAGAAGGACGGTGATCTCGGCAGTATTGTCGCCGCCGCCCATGGCGGCGCTCATAGCGGCATGCACCGAAGTTGTGGAGGTGCCAATAGTGGTATGGTAGATTTCGATCGCATCGTTGTCAGCCAGTAGTGCCTCGATTGATGCGGCTACCTCACCGGTGGTCCCGCTATCGGTCCCGGAGGGCAGCTCGATCTCCACAATCAGCATCTTCTCGCCCATGCCGGGTATGAAGGAAGTGCCAATCATTGAGATTAGACCCAAACTGCCAAAGAAGAGCACGCCGGCAACTACCAAAGTGATAACGCGATGGCCCAGCGCCCATTTGAGCGATGGGATGTACAGCTTCTGATACCATGTTTCTCCAACCTCTTCCTCTTCCTCCTCCTCCTTCTTCGTGCCAACGAACCATTTGGAGAAGGCGGGCACTACCATCAATGCCACCAGAAGTGAAGCGATCAGGGCAAAGGTTATGGTCAAGGCAAATGGCATAAACAGCTCGCCCACGATGCCACCCACGAACGCCAAAGGTATGAAGATGGCCACTGTGGCCAGGGTGGAGGAGGTGATCGGACCCGCTATCTCCTTTGAACCGTTAATAGAAGCATCCCTGAAGCCCTCGCCCCGCTTCATACGGCGGTATACGACCTCGGCAACGACGATGCTGTTGTCGATCAGCCGGCCCACAGCGATAGCCATCGCGCTCAAAGTGAGCAGATTGATAGTTATGCCGGAGAAATACATCGCCAGGAAGCCGATCACGATGCTGAACGGAATAGACATCGCAGTGACCAGTGAAGCGCGAAAGGCCGCCCGGCCCAGGAGTACAGTCACAGTCGCCTGAGCCGCGCGGCTGAGCGCCATGTTTCTCAGTTGCCCTATGCTCTTCTCAATGAACTCCGACTGGTCAAACACCGGGGTTAGCTCTAGCTCAACCTCATCCCCAAGACTTCTCTGTAGTTCCCCCTCGATTTCTTCCGCCTTAGCCACTACCGCATTGGCTACATCAACAGTGTTGGCATCTTTTTCCTTCATCACCGCAATGCCAACGCTGGGCAGGCCATTGGTCCTGGTGATCCTCGTCCCCGGCGCCGGGCCCTGGACGACGTCAGCTACGTCTCCCAGCACCACAGCGTCAACCCCCATCGCCGCGTTCTCGATGTCACCCAGGGAGTCGTACTCAGGGACCAAAGAAAGGAGCCCGAAGATCTGATACATTGAGATGCCGAACTGGTTCATCTTCCCGGGATCAGGGCTGATCAACACCTGCTCCTTTTCGCCACCCTCAGTCTCCACATCGGCAATGTCCTCGACACTAGCCAGCTCGGGCACGACCCGCGTTTGAGCGATAGCCCCCAGTTGCGCTGAGGGCAGGTCACCCATCAGGCTGAAGATCACCAGCGGCATCATGCTGGGATCGAGAC
>SOKG01000062.1 GCA_004376205.1 Dehalococcoidia bacterium
CTATCCTCCCCTACGTGGAGAACGGCACCATCACCCTCATCGGCGCCACCACCGAAAACCCCTCCTTCGAGGTTATCTCCCCCCTGCTCTCCCGCTGCCGCGTGTTCACCCTCGACGCGCTCAGCGAGGAGCAGGTCAGGCTCATAGTCGAGCAGGCGCTGGAGGACAAGGAGCGGGGACTGGGGAATATGAAGGTGGAACTGGACAGCGATGCTTTCGACTTCTTGCTAGTTATGTCAAATGGAGACGCCAGGGTAGCGCTCAATGCCCTGGAGCTTGCCGCCTCGACAACCCTGCCCTCGAAGGACGGCAGGCGCCACGTCAAGCTGGGCGACATCGAAGACGCGCTGCAACACCGCGCCCTGCTCTACGACAAGGCCGGCGAGGAGCACTACAACATCATCTCTGCCCTTCATAAGTCGCTCAGGGACTCCGACCCCGACGCCGCCCTCTACTGGATGGGGCGGATGCTGGAGGCCGGGGAGGACCCGCTGTACATCGCGCGGCGACTGGTGAGGTTCGCCTCGGAGGATGTGGGCATGGCCGATCCCCAGGCGCTGGTCATCGCCACCTCAGCCCAGCAGGCGGTTCACTTCATCGGCATGCCCGAAGGCAACCTGGCACTGGCCCAGGCGGTGGTCTACCTGGCGACAGCGCCCAAGAGCAACGCACTGTATAAGGCCTACACCAGGGTGCAGCAGGACGTGGAAAAGACGAGGAACGAGCCGGTACCGCTCCACCTGCGCAACCCGGTCACAGGCCTGATGCGCAGGGTGGGCTACGGCAAGGGCTATAAGTACGCCCACGACTTCCCCGGACATTTCGTCGAGCAGCGGCACCTCCCCGATTCCCTTGAGGGGAAGAAGTACTACCAGCCCAGCGACCAGGGCTTCGAGAGGGAAATCGAGGGCCGGCTCAAGAAACGGCGCGGAAGGGGGAAGGGTGAGGCGCGAACCGAGAAACGGGATAAGCCGTGACCGAGACCGGCTCTCCTCCTGGGCCACACTTTCTACACAGGGCAGCCTACCTTGGCACGAACGGATGCTAATAGAGCTTCACGACAGGCAGGTCACAGCTAAACTCACCCTGCTCCAATGTGTGAACTACGATCTTACCTTGTCCTGTCGGATGGTCCACATCTGGGTCAACGGCAATGCTATCGTAAGGTATTCTCAAACGCATGTCCATACTCCCCCCAGGCGTGTCCTCACCGATGCTGACGGTTGTTGAACCTTGATACACAAGCCGTCCAATTTCCCACCTACCTGTGCGTTCGTTGTACACGGCTATATTCAACTCTACATCCACGGCCACAGTTATGTTCGTGAGCCATATTAGGTCGCCCTTGCTATCGTAGAACGAGAAGGCAATCTCAGTGCCATCGTAGTCTGGGTCAGCATCGTCGCTGTACGGCCACGCGAAGCACTGTACAAGTGCTGGGTCTTTGTCAAGGACGCCTTCCAGCGGCGCAAGCGTTGGTGTTGGGGGCGGAGTTGGAGTCTGTGTTGGGATAAGGGTAGGGGGAG
>SOKG01000080.1 GCA_004376205.1 Dehalococcoidia bacterium
GGAATACTTCTTCCTGACTGTAGCTATGCTCGGGGACAGCATAGCCCATGGATATTATTTTTACCTTTGAATTTATCATCCAAGCACCTCCCCGAGCAGTAGTAGCAGTCCATATAAATAAATTCCGCCCAGCCCCCAGATGATGCCGACTTTGGGTTTCATCTCCAGGAAGAGAAGGCAAAAAGAAAAGGGAATGAGGGTGATGAGTGTTAGTGCTGTCAGCGGATGCAGTACTCCAGCGGCGATGAGAAACAGCTGCGAGAGAAAGGTGGCGCAAAGTAGCCAGACGATGAATGTGGTAATTGATACTTTGTTTCTCCACACCAGGGCACCGAAGTTTCTCAATCCCCTCTTCCAATTCACGCTCGCATCGGCGAACTGATCCATTGTCTCTGCCCCGTATCCAAACAAAATTAATATTGGTATCCCCGCCAGAAAAGCGAGCAGGAAGTCAGGATTAGGCTGTGAGGCCATGCCCAGCATCACAGCCAATGGGCCAAAGCCGACACCTAATGCCATCTCACACTGATAATGAAGCTTGCCATAGCTATACCAGAAGGTCATTAGTGCCATCACCACCCAGATTGCCCAAATTATGGGAGAAACTTTCCAAGCGACGATGCTGATAAAGACAGCCGATATGGCGAGATAGATAAGGCCGTTGGCCAGCACCTCTCTGGGAGACATTATGCCGGCAGCGATCACTTGCTGGCCATGTGTATAGACCTTTCCCCTGCTCCGCTCCTCCTCAGCACCTTGGTCGAATTTAGTCCAGGAATAATCCAATAGCGTGTTGAAGCTGTGTGCAAAACCCATCTGGAATATGGCTCCCAGGCAGACCATTGCCGACAGCCAGCTCCAGTGCCCGCCGAGGGAAACACCAAGCAGGACGGCACAGACGGCCACCGGGAGGGCAAAAAACCTGCCCAGCCCGATGTGAGCTTTAATTTTGAACCTCATTTAATCTCCTTTCAAGTATTCCGCAGGAATACTTAGTTAATGAATCTTGGTCTTAATACGAAGACTCCGTCTTCTCCCAAATCACTTATAATCAATCTGGGGTTATATTCGTACTCCAGAATATCTCCCCCGTACTCCCCATAGTATTTGACCGCAGCTGCTTTTGTCCTGGTCAGCCATATACCTTCTGCATCACCATAGCGGCTCCTGAATTTCACTAAAAGCTCAGCCCAGAGGACCGGATGGTATTCTTCATCATTGGACACCTTAATTCCCAGAAAAGCAGCCAGTTCCGTAAGCAGGTGCCAATTTGAAAGCTCATCGTATTCAAAATTGAGAACTTTCCAAGCGGTGTCTTCTTCTGGCCAGTTGATGCGATAGCCTTTCATCTCTCTTCCTTTTTGGCGCCAACCCACTTTGGTTTGTTATCCGGGTAACACTTGCAGACAACTTCCCTCGGGGGCATTTTCTCTCCGGAATAAATCTCTGCGAATTTATCAAATACCTGAGTAGCCTTATTGCATTCTTCCTGGCCAACCCGCGGGAGAGAGATATCAGTCAGCAGCGTTTTTGCAGTGGTGATTCTTTCTTCAACTTCTAACCCAGCCTCTTTGGCAGCTGCAGCTACTTTAGGGCTAACCTTGCCTACAAATACCATGGTCCATCTTTGATTCAAAGCCCCATGAAATCCTGAACTGACGGGTGCTTCTTTAATGAGGGATTCAACTGCGACAGCAACGGGCAATTCTACCGGCATAAAATTCAATGAAGTCATCTTCGTTGTCGGAATTACCACCTTTCTCACCATTTGCTTTCTCCTTTCGAGTATTCCTGGAATACTTGGTTAAAATTCCAGAACTCCTTGGCTGCACCTGCCGGCAGCGATCGCGCAGTAATCTTTTCTTATCTCATACATAATACACCTGCGATTTAATAAGGCAGCTGCCACGCCTGTTGTTCCGCTACCGCCAAAGTTGTCAAGCACGACGTCACCCTCTCTACTCCCCAGTGTTATCAGATAGGACATTAACTTGAGAGGCTTTACTGTGGGGTGACAGTTAGGCGACTTATTCTCAGTCTCGTTTTTTCTCGGAGTGCTGCCATGAATAGTTCTGGGTACCGCAATCCCGATTCCCCTGTTTTTCTCACTCTTGCTGGCTTTTGGCACAATTAGAAATGGGAAGGTCTTTGCCCACCACTTGTCCAGGTCAAAGTAGCGGGAGAATGAGCCAGAGTCATTAAATTCTTGCTGGTATTTAAGTTCAGTCATCTCGTCTTTTGTATTTCCCGAGTGCTTCCAACCTATGCCCTTAAATCCAACTTTTGAAGATTTGGATATCCTCCCATCATCCAGCACATCATCACTTACTATTAGATTGGCAGGGAAGCGGCCGGCAGAGGCACTATAATTGCCTTGCTCGCTTCGAGGTCTATTATCTTCCCCGAATATCTTATTGTCTCGAGCAGGGCTATCGAAATCAGCATGGCGATTCTTTTTCTCTGATACTTCTATATCATTGTTACTTTTGTATGGTATCCTGCAATCATCCAGCCATGTCATACCCTTCTGATTTTTCAGTGCCTGGTCAACAAAGGTCTTTTCAGATAATGGCTTCATTACCACTATGATTACTTCTACCGCAGGCTTGGGCTGGAAGCCTCCATAACTGCCGTCTAGGGCTTGGGCTTGAGGCGAAGTAGAAATAGTTGCATCATACTCTGGCTTAAATGCGTTTTCTTTGCGACCTTGTGCAGTACCATGCCACTCAGGATTTTGCTTTCCCATGCCAGCAACTTTCCCGACAATTTCTCTTTCAGTCCCCAATTTTTTATCAACAGCCTTCCCTATATTCTGTGCCTTCGGGAATCCTGAAGCATAGGTCCAGAATATCGGAGTGAAGTCTACCCTGAACCCCGCATCCTCTAAACTAATTATCATCCTTGACAGACAGTCAGCTCGCGGTATGCTCATTACAAAGGCAAAGGCGCCAGGCTTCAGCACCCTCAAGCACTCCCGCCAGATCTGCTTATCCGGCAATGCCCGGTCCCAGTCCTTTCCCATGAAGGAAATCCCATAAGGCGGATCGGTGGCGAGCAGGTCCACACTGCCGGCATCGAGCTCGCTCATATCCTGGCAATCTTTCTGGTAGAGGGTTCTGAGGTTATCCTGGTAAAAAGGTCCCATTTATGCTCCATCAAGTATTCTATTAGGAGTATGTTGCTTCCTTTGCCTCTTCAAATGTTGGTTTAGTCTTAATCATAGCCCCCCTATTAAAGTCAGTATTCCAAAGACAGTGGCGCAGCTAATCAGTGGGATGCTCCAATTATCATCCGCCCACCTGAGCCACTTGATTCTAGAAACATCCCCACAGGCCCATTCGGTAGCCGTGGCCACCAAGGCAGCCACGGCCCCGACCCAGAACGGTTGCACAAACGCCAAAGCGATCACGAGGCAGGTGGCGAGCATAGCCACCGAACCCCACAGGCCCTTCACTGGCCTGCCGTACACCTGGGAGCGGACAATTCCGGTAATCATATCCCCCCAAGCCATAAAGAGAAGACAGGATATGGCTATCAAAGGCTTGTCCAGCCAGAGCCAGCCCACGCCGATAACCGGCAAGGAAGCCAGGGGAAACCAGACCTCGGCCATCACTTCCCCGGGCCGCCCGATGCCGCCCACGCCACGGAAAGTCTGGGGTCTGACATACCTGGCACCCCCGAGCATGATGGCAAAGATGGCGGCTAATATTAGTGCCCACCATCCGGATGAAAATAATAGGGCACAGAGCAGGAAGCCCAGCCCGCCGGCACTGTGGCCGATTTTACGCGCGACGTAGTGGGGGACCTTTAGGTCAAAGAGGATATTTGATATCCACAGGCCAACCAGGGCCGCCCCGGCGATTAAGAAAACGAAGGGCAATTCAGCTATCATTTCTACACTAGGTGTTCATGAAAATGCTGAGGCATAGAGTGCATCCCCTCTCCTCTGAATTTGAGGTTGGGGTACAACTTTTCCTTCACCTCCTTTATGTGCTCCCACTCCTCCGGCGTTGGTTCCGGCCTATGCTCATTGAGAACGACCATCGGATTCCCATGAAGAGGGCAGAATGTAACCCAGCAAATTTCATCATGATAAGGCTGCTCCTTAATCGGCTCTTTCCGGCAAAGCGAGCAATTCGGGTCATAAGTCATTCCACTATCTCCGGCCAACGGCTTTCATCATCTTTTGGGCGACCGGCCTCAGCTTCGTTATTACCCACTTCTCAAAGATGTCTATGATTTCGGCGGCATCATACAGGCTTCTGTCACCGCTGAAAAGCACCTGGCCTCTAGCCCTCGCTGTCTTCGGCTCAAGCTCCCCAATCACTATGTCGATAAAAGTTGTATCTGTCATCCATATCTCGTTTCTGACGTCGCGGTCGGACTTGTCCCTATAGATGCCGTAGGGTGTCATCCTGATGATAAATGCTCCACCCTCCTCGCCGTCGACAATCAGTTTCCCTTTTCTGCCGACGATTGCCGCCATCTTCTCGGCGGGCAATTGGGCCATAACCGTCTGGTGTTCTGCCTTATCCTCGAGGGCGAAGTCAATCAGAGTTTCAGCAAGTGTCTTTTCGGTGCGCATGGCTACAGTCTCCTTACTGCCGCTTTCAGAAGCTTCCTTTTTCCTTCCCTGATCAGCCTCTTGGTGATATCCTCCTTCAGGATGACAGGCTTTGCCCCATCCAGCCTTGAGGCAATCTGGTCAAGTGCTTGATCGACCACCTTTCTGTCCGGTGTGAGTGGTATCTCGCCGAGAAGCGGAATCCTAAAATTCTCGCAGATGGCAGCGAGGTCTATTTTAGGCGACAGGAAGGGCCAGAAGCTCTCCCCAGATGGCGAGACGCAATAACTCATGTTGTTTATCAGGCCGAGTATCGCCACCTTCTTGAACTTGAGGAAATCAAGCGTCCTATAAAGGTCGGCGACGGCCATGTCAGTGGGCTGAAAGACGAGTATCACACCGTGAAGGTCGGTGATGTACTTGTAAAGAGCTTGCATCTCGCCGGACGAGCTGGGAGGGGTATCCAGGATGAGCCAGTCAAGGTCTCGCCAGGCCACCACTCCCTGAAGCAGCTGCCTGGCGGCGTCTATCTTTTTCTCTTCGTCCCACAGCACGGCGGGTGCTTGACCGAAGTGTGAGGCGAGTGTTATGAACTGTATGCCTTCTACGTTATAGGGGACAATCGCCCCTCTGCCGCCTTCCGCAGCGGTATCCAGTTCCCAGTCGGGCGGCTTCTCCAGCCCAAACGCCTCAGAACCGGTTGGCGCGGTGATGTCCACATCCAGGTAGCCGACTCTGTACCCAAGCCTCTTGAGGCTTCGTGTCAAGCCGGAGGACACCGTGGTCTTTCCCACACCCCCCTTTATGGAAGCCACTACGATTTTTCTCATGTCGCCACTCCTGCCAGAAAAAAGAAAAGGGCAAGCAATTGATTTGCTTGCCCCGTTTTTGTGCGGGATAGTTACTGAATAAAGAGAAAAGGCGGTCAGCCAAAACTCTCGTTTCAG
>SOKG01000130.1 GCA_004376205.1 Dehalococcoidia bacterium
CCATGATTTCATTTTCAATTGATGAAATTGGAAATAGAGCTCAAAGGACTAAACCCAACCTAATAGACGATATAACTTTCATAGCTGACAAAGGGAAAACATGGAATCAATATTTTCAAGTTTCTATAATACGAATAACAGAGGAGGATCATAACACAATATGCAAAGCCATTATGGCGAGTTGACTCAAGCCATCCTCCCTTTTGTCGAACTGCGGGCAGATGAGACACCAAAGATTTTCTCTATGTTCTTGGGATCGAGCGTTGTACTTGATTGAAGCAAGAGGAGCAATATATATATGCCCATTAGAGTCCTGGCCCCTGAGGTAGCGTCCAAGATCGCCGCGGGGGAGGTGGTGGAGAGGCCGGCCTCGGTGGTCAAGGAGCTGCTGGATAACTCCCTGGACGCCGGTGCTACTCAGATCGCCATCGAGGTGCAGGGGGGCGGGGTGCGGCTGATCAGGGCGGTGGACAACGGCGTGGGTATACCCCCGGAGGAGGTGGACCTCGCCTTTGAGAGGTACGCCACCAGCAAGGTCGCCACCACGGACGACCTTGAGAGCATCTCAAGCCTCGGCTTCAGGGGAGAGGCGTTGCCCTCGATCGCCGCGGTCTCCGAGGTGACTATGGTCACCCGCAGCCGGGACGAGCTGGCAGGGACTTTTCTTAACATAAAAGAGGGCGCCATTTTGCAGAAGGCCAAGCGCGGCTGCCCTACCGGCACCACGGTAACCGTGCGCAATCTGTTCCGCAGCTTCCCGGCACGCCTCAAGTTCCTCAAGTCTACAGCGACTGAAAACGGGCACATTAGCCAGCTCGTCACCCAGTACAGCCTTGCCTTCCCCGAGGTAAGATTCATTCTTATTATTGATGGGCGCACTGCATTTCGCTCACCGGGCAGCGGCAGCCTGAGGGAGGTGCTGGGGGTAGTCTACGGGGTGGAAAATGCTAAGTTGCTCCTCCAGGTAGAGGCCAGGGATGAGATCGAGGACCCTTTGCTGCCTCAGGTCACCGGGTTCATCAGTCCGCCTTCGCTCACCCGCGCCACACGGGGCTATATAAGCTTCTTCGTCAACCGGCGCTGGGTGCAGAGCCGGATGCTGACCTACGCCCTGGAGGAGGCCTACCACGGTCTACTGGTGACTGGAAGGCACCCTATCGCTGCGATCAACCTCCTGCTGCCCCCTCAAGAGATAGACGTCAACGTCCATCCCACCAAGAGCGAGGTCAGATTCCGCCATGAGCGCGAGATCTTCGCCGCGGTGCAGAAGCCTGTCAGAGCCGCTCTAGTCGCCCAGGCGCCGATCCCCCCACTGGAGACCCTGCATCACCCTCAACCCGCCCCTGCGCCCTTCACAGAGCCTCTCATCGCCTCTGAAGCCGGCACTCAGGGGGCTGCGGCTGAATCTGCGGTTGCCGCGCCGACCGAAGCCGAGCCCGTCGCCACGTCGCTGCCGATCCTGCGTGTCGTCGGCCAGGTGGCCAATACCTACATCATCACCGAAGGGCAGGATGGCATGTAC
>SOKG01000023.1 GCA_004376205.1 Dehalococcoidia bacterium
TGTCGTAGTCAGGCACGAAGTCCCGCAGCATCATGGCCCCGGACGCCATCCGCACCCCGGCGTAGGAGGCAAAAATATCCTTGAGCAGGAAAGGTACACCAGTGAAGGGCCCGTCGGGTAACTCACCGGTGGCCGCGGTGCGTGCCTGCTCATACATCGGCGTGATTACTGCGTTGAGGGTGGGGTTCAGGCGCTCGATCCGCTCGATGGCGGCGTCCACGAGCTCTATCGGCTTGACCTCTTTGCGCCGCACCAACTCGGCCTGGGCGGTGGCATCGAGCAACGCTAAGTCGTCCAATTTCGCCATTGGTTATCGCTCCTCTCAGAATCCGCTTGGCTTGGCTCTGTCTTGCCACGCCAATAGCCTGCGATATTCTACCGCGATATATATGCTACTGCAAGAAGTCTGCGGGCAAGACGGCAGCATTTTGAACCGCGAGCATAGGCATCCAGCGTCAGCCTTGAAAATCAGAGAACCGCTCAACTATATGGAAAAAGAGATTTGATGGCTAGGTCCGCCCGTGATGAAATGGTCTGCTCGACTGGACAAAGCCCAGCGGTGAGCCTGTGTTTCGAAAGACGAGTAGGAAAGGTAAAGAGAAGTTAAGTACCGATTCCTTGACAGATGTGATTGCATTGCATAGGATACTAACACCGTCGGCAGGACAATCCATGCCAAAAGGCCAATTTCTGCCTGATGGGTTGTGCCATTCTTGCTGAACACGCGGGGCAGGAAACCATGAAGACGAATATTCTGGACAGGATAGACTCCCCTGCCAAGCTTAAGGGCCTGACATATGACGACTTGGAGAAACTGAGCGCTGAAATCCGGCAGGAGTTAGTCGGGACTGTCCCGCTAAGTGGCGGCCACCTTGCGTCCAACCTAGGGGTCGTCGAGTTGACTATTGCTCTGCATCGAGTTTTCGACAGCCCCACCGATAAAATTGTGTGGGATGTAGGACACCAGAGCTACGTGCACAAGCTTCTAACGGGGCGGAGGGAGAAGTTCCCAAGCATCCGCCAGTATGGAGGCCTTTCCGGATTCACGGATCGGGCCGAGAGCCCTCACGATGTTTTTGGTGCTGGGCACGCCAGCACATCCATCTCGGCTGCTTTGGGTATGGCGCTCGCTCGAGACTTGGCGGGTGAGAACCATCATGTGGTTGCTATCATCGGCGATGGTGCTCTCACCGGGGGCTTGGCCATCGAGGCCCTCAATCATTGCGGACACTTGGGTACCTCGCTAATCGTGGTTCTCAATGACAATGGCATGACAATCTCCCCCTCTGTAGGGGCTTTTTCCAGGGTTCTGAGGCGTGTGACGCTTGACTTGAGATACGAGCAGGCAAAGAGACGAGCGAGAAGGACCGTCACTTTCTTCCCCCTGGGCGAACTAGCCTGGGCAGCCAGTAAGCGGGTCAAGAGGACCATGAAGAGAGCACTTGTCCCGGGAGCAATATGGGAGGAGTTTGGCTTTATCTACGTGGGGCCCGTGAACGGTCATGATATCAGGGAACTGGAGGCAGCACTGATAAGGGCACGGGACTATGAAGCCAAACCCACCTTCATCCACATCCTCACCCAGAAGGGCAAGGGCCATCCTCCCGCTGAAGCGGACGCAGTCAGGTTTCACGGCATAGCACCCGGTAACAACGTGACGGCTGCCAGCCCATCCTATAGCGAGGTCTTTGGGCAGACTGTCCTTCGGCTGATGCGAGAGAATGAGAGAGTGGTGGCTATCACTGCCGCCATGCTCGATGGAACCGGACTCTCGGAGGCCAGCTGTGAATTCCCCCACCGGGTCTTCGACGTTGGCATTTGCGAGCAGCACGCTGTCACGCTCGCCGGAGGGCTGGCCACCCAGGGGTTTATTCCGATTGTAGCAATCTACTCTACCTTCCTGCAGCGGGCCTATGATCAGCTCATTCACGATATTTGCATCCAGAATCTGCCTGTCGTTTTCGCCATCGACCGCGCTGGCATCGTGGGCGATGACGGCAAGACGCATCAGGGTGCCTTTGACATCTCCTACCTATGTTGCATCCCCAACATGGTTGTAGCTGCCCCGAAGGACGAGGATGAACTCCAGCATCTACTGTATACGGCGGTTGCCAAAGAATGTCCGATGGCAATCCGCTATCCCAGGGGCAGTGGCCCAGGGGCACCACTGAGCTCTGATGTTAGGCAAGTTCCCATTGGCAAAGGGGAGCTGTTAAGGGTTGGGCAAGATATTGGCATCCTGGCCATTGGCTCAACCGTTTACTCTGCGCTGAGCGCGGCTGAACAGCTGGGAGAAGAAGGCGTCAGGTGTGCGGTTGCCAACGCTCGCTTTGCCAAGCCCCTGGACTCAGACCTTGTCATGGGTCTGGCGGCTCAGACCAAGAGGCTAGTAACTGTGGAAGAGAACGCCCTTGCCGGAGGCTTTGGGAGCGCAATCTTGCAGCTGATTCAAGCTTCTGGATTGTTGTCGGACGTGAGAGTTGAGTGTATCGGATTGTCAGATGGCTTTGTCGAGCATGGCCCACAGGAGCTTCTTCGCGCCATGTTTGCTCTCGATTCCGACGGGATAGCCCAGCGCATTAGAGTGTCTTTTCCAGAGCTATTTGCCCGAGGGCATAGTAAATGAAATTGCCTCTGGTTTTCGACAACGGCGGCAGTTCAATCGACGCCGAAACCCCGGTCTCTAAAGGGAGTCTGATATTAGCAGACGAACTCTGATAGGCCTGTGGAAAGCAAATTCTCCCCAATGGGTCTGGATTATGGCTCCTTTGTGGTTTGCCCCTACTATTCTCGCACTGGAAGGGGGAAGCCACGAATGGGGACGAATTGCCCTTTTCATAGTAGCGGTGACCATCGGCATGGGTGTTGTCGAGTTCGCCGATAGCTACTCGGATAGAGATGAAGACCGGCTATATGGTCCAACGAATCCGCTCGTTAGCGGTGAACTCAGTGCTGGGACGGCTAGGAAGGCCTTGATCGTACAGAACGTCGTAGCCGGGGCACTGGGATTTGCCCTATTGTTGGTCACCCTAAACTATTCCCTGGTAATAGCAATGATAGTGGGCTGGTTCGTAGGTCTATCATATTCACTGCCGCCTTTCCGGTTTAAGGAGACGGTTGCTGCTCCATTTTTCCACGCTCTCGGGGTGGCGCTTCTACCTGTTTTCGCTTGGCTTATTGTTGAACCATCATTCACTGCAAGAAATGGCTTTATCATAGCCTTTGCCACGTTCCTCTTCTTGAGCAGTTTCGGGTTTGGAATAACTATAAAGTTCAGGAAAACACTGCTGGCCTTCAGTTCTGGCCTAATTCAGGTCGGACGGGGCGGCAGTCTATCTGATCTTAGCACTGTTGGCTTCAAGCTAAAGGTTAAGACTGCGACGGCTCTAGAGGCAACCACGACTTTGGGAGCGTTCACTCTGGTTCCTATCTTCTGGCATCTGGGGATATTTGACACGGCATTATCGGTTGCGTTGCTGGCCCTGCCGTTGCCATTGTCGGTCTTGGCTATAGCTATGCGAATCAAAGACCCTGTCAAGAATGGCGAGACAAGCGTGTGGCTTTTGGGACTGGCCTGGGTATTTGTGATACTCTCGCTGTTAGCTGTCGCACTTGCAAGCGCCATCCACTGGGGTTTTGCAGTTCTATGCTGTGCCCTTTTCCTGCTAGTGTTTTCCCTGCTTGTTAGGATCGTTCACCCCTGGGGATGTAAAGCTCCAAGCGGCCGCAAGATGGCTACAGATGAGGCCTTGGCGTCCTTTGTCACCCCCGGCAGGAGTATCAGCCACAAATGAGGTCAATCTGAATCGGAGAATATTTCAAAGCAAGCGCAATTTGAGCAAGGAGGAGCAACGTGAAGGCGAGACTGATGGTCATTTTGGGCGTCGGGGCGTTAGTTGCAGGAATGCTCTTGGCAGGGTGCGCGGGTGAAGAAGGCGAACGGCCCATCAAGATCGGGGTGCTGGCGGCACTCACCGGCAGCCTCGCCACGAATGAAGAGCAGGCTGTCCACGGTATTAAGCTAGCTCTTGACGAGGTCAACTACGAAGTGGCCGGCCGGAGGATTCAATTGATAGTAGAGGACGTGGGCGCGGATCCAGGCCTTTGCCTGACAAAAGTGAAGAAGCTCAAAGAACAGGACAATGTTGACCTGCTCTTAGGTCCTTGTGTCACCAGTGCAGGCCTGGCTATTCGGGACTATATCCATGAGAACGAGATTTTGACAATAGCCTGGTTTTGTTCCAGCCCTGCGTTTCTGGAGGAGTCGTATAGCAGGTACTTCTTCCGCTCATCCCACAACTCCGGGTACCAGCCTACCGGTCACTCGGCCTACATAGCTTACACGGTGAACGGCTATCGCAAAGCGGTCGCCACTGCGTTGGACTATAAAGCTGGGCACGACGAGGTAGAAGGATTCAAGAGGATCTTCGAGGGGCTGGGTGGCGAGGTGATCCAGGAAATCTACATGCCCATAGGAACTCCAGACTATGGCCCCTACATGGCTATGATTGATGTGAACAATGCCGACTTTGTATGGTCTTTCCACTGGGGAGACGATGCCGTACGTTTTGTGAAGGCGTTGGATGACTACGGGATAAAGGACCAGGTGGGGCTGTTTTTCACGGGGGCTGCCACGGTCGAGCCTCCGGACCTGTGGGCGCAAGGGGACTCCGCCCTCGGAATTGAAGATGCCAGCCATTACAGCCCAGTTCTGGACACACCGGAGAACTTGAGGTTTGTGCAGGCGATTCGGGATAAGTATCAGGAGGAGGTAACCATCTATACAGAGCATGGCTATGTGGCGGCTAAAATGGCCATATTGGCTCTTGAGGAAGTCGAGGGCGCCGTTGAGGACGTGGATGGCATGATTCAGGCCCTGGAGAATCTGGAATTCGAGGCGCCGCGTGGTCCTATTAAGTTCGAGCGCCACAGCCCGGTTCAGAATGTGTATCACAGGGTGGTGGTGGAGGTGGATGGCAAGTTGCAAAACACTGTGATAGGTACTTATACCGACGTAGGACCCTATTGGATGCCGCCGGAGCTTCGTTAGGCTGAGGGAGGTTGATCTGGAATGCCCCAGGCAGACCAGTTAGCCCTGGTGTTCCTCAATGGTATAGCGTTCGGCATGCTGCTCTTTCTCCTGGCTGCCGGCTTGGTGCTGATGCTTGGGGTCATGAACATCATCAACCTCGCTCACGGCTCCTTCTTTATGCTCGCAGGCTTCATTGGCGTGGCGGTTGGCGTAAAGACGGGCAATTTCGCTCTGGGCATTCTGGCCGGCGTAGGAGCCATCGGTTTTCTTGGTCTGGTAATGGAGCGCTTCTTCCTGCGCCGCCTTCCAGGCAAATCAGAGCAAGTACTCTTCACTTTGGGCTGTGTCTACATTATTTGGGATTTGGCCAGAGCAGTCTGGGGGTCAAGCCCGCGATTCCTCTCCGCTCCATCAATTCTGAGTGGTTCGGTGGCCATCGGGGATTATCAATTTCCC
>SOKG01000134.1 GCA_004376205.1 Dehalococcoidia bacterium
ATTGAAGCAACGTTTGCCCCCGCGAGCAGCCGAGCAGCGCGACTTACTTCTTCACCGGGGACGCCGGTAGCCTCCTCCACGTATTCAGGCGTATATTTCGCTAAATCCTTGCTCAGCGCCTCAAAGTTATCTGTTCTTCTGGTTACAAACTCTTCATCTAACAAACCCTCGCTGACAATAACTCTTGCCATGCCGTTTAGGAGCGCCATATCGGTCCCAACCCCGGGCCTTAACCAAAGGTGAGCAAATGAAGAGAGCCTTGTTTGCTGAGGGTCTACAAGCAGTAGCTTGGCACCTTTATATCTAGCGGCGCGCTTCACGGCATACCCCACGATGGGGGCGGAGGAGGTGAGGTTGGCCCCGACAACCATAATCACCTCTGACTGCTCTAAGGCGTCAAGACGGTTGGTGGTGCCGGGAAAGCCGACTGCCGACCCCAGGCCTATGATGCTGGCAACGCCGTACAAGCGGCTGCCGTTGTCGATATTGTTGGTACCCAGTGCAACCCGAGCTAACCTCTGCAACAGGTAGTTCTCTTCATTGGTGCACTTGGATGAGCCGAGGAGAGCCAGGCTGCCAGGGCCGTGAGCTTCCTTTATCCGGTTGAGTTCAGAGGCCACCGTGTCCAAAGCTTGTTCCCAGGATACTGCCTCAAAGTCTCCGTTCACCTTGACCAAGGGATTTGTCAGCCTTTCCGGGCTATGCACGAAATCGTAGCCGTAGCTTCCCTTGACGCAAAGTGTGCCGTCGTTCACGGCACTCTCTTTGCCCGGTCTGGCCCGCACTATTTGATTGTCCTTGACCTCAAGGTTGATGCTGCACCCACAGCCACAGAGTGGACAGGTAGTTGACACATTTGTTGGAGTTGTCCCCCTGTATGCCTGCTTCTTTTCCATTAGTGCGCCGGTAGGACAAATTGCCACACAGGTGCCGCAAAAGGTGCACTCTGAGTTCTCCAGCGGCATATCGTTCATCGTCGCTGGCTTTGAGGCAAATCCTCGGTGGATGTAGTCGATAGCGCCCTCGACGACGAGCTCATGGTCTGCCCGTATGCACTTGGCGCATAGAATGCACTTGCTCAAGTCCCTTTCAATAAAAGGATTAACCTCTTCGATAGTAGCTAACTGGGGGATCTTCTGCAGGTTCACCAACCCGACTCCCATATCTGAGGCGATCTTACGAAGGTCGCAGTGGTTGCCCTTGTCGCACACCAGGCAGGTATCGGGATGGCTCGCCAGTATGAGCTTGATTATGGTCTTGCGGCGCTCCTGTACTTTGGGTGATTCGGTGTTGATCACCATTCCCGGGTCTATGGGGGTAACGCAGGACGCTAAGAGTCTGCCTGAGCGTTCGTCTTCAACCAGACAGATACGACAGGCCCCAATTGGAATCAGGTGAGGATCGTCGCAGAGCGTGGGTATGTCTACGCCTGATTCTCGGGCCAGTTCCAGTATGCTCATTCCGGGGTGACCGCTCACTTCCCTGCCGTTGAGCGTAATGGTAATTGCTTCCAACAGTAGCCTCCCTGAAAGCTGAGGGCCAGATATTTGAATGGTCCGACACGGTTAATATACAGCACTGGGGCTCAGCCCGAAGCTGGAGCAGGCCTTTGCAGACGCTTTCCTACGTAATGTACAGCCCTTATGGCATTTACCAGCTGGGAGCTAGCAGCTCGCTTTGGGATGAAGCCATAAGCTCCTATCTCCTCGGCGGCAAGGATATTCTCCTCGTCGTCGTACTGAGATAACATTACAACTCTAGTTTGAGGGTATTTTTTATATATCTGCTTAGTCGCTTCTAGTCCGTTCATTTCAGGCATCACTATGTCCATTATCACAATATCAGGGGAGAGCTCACCTACTTTTTCCAGTGCATCTTTCCCATTCACAGCTTGACCTACAACCTCAATGTCATTTTGCAGCTCTAGTACAGCATTAATGCCGTCCCTGACTACCGAATGGTCATCCACTATAAGAACTCTTATACGCTTGGTTGCCTTTGCCAGAATCGTCTGGGCTCTGCTGGCTAGCGCGCCCGGCTCAATTGGCTTGGCTACATAGTCCTCGGCCTCCATCAACGCCGCCTCGTCTCTCCTCCACCCTTTGACAAGTTGCTTTTCAGGGGGTGCATCCATGACTATGATGGGCAAATCCTTGGTCTTGGGATTCGCTCTCAACCATTGATGCAGCGAGAACGCTTCTCCACGGGGGCTCAGCGTACCTAGAATCACCAGGTCTGGGTCCATGGTCTTGACTGCTTGCTGTGCCTCTGCCTTGCTGGCAGCGGTAGCAACCTCACACACCTCACTCTCTAGAGCGCCTTGCAAAGCTGAGGCAAAATCAGGTTCGTCATCCACGATTAGGATCTCTTGCTTCTCCTCTCGCTTCTCTTCCATGACTCTCCTCTCCCTAGCTACCTTGGTACTCTTATGATAAATCGCCCGCTTCTGTAGGTCAATCTGGTCTTGTGCCCCTCAACCGTTTTCGGAGTTGTGGTCATCCACTATCAGCACCCCTATCTTTCGCATCCGCTTTGCTCCAATATACTGGTACTTTTACTATGATCTTGGTCCCCTTCCCAGGTTGCGACTGGATATCGCAAGTACCACCGAGGAGACTCGCCCTTTCTTTCATGCTGAACAGTCCTCGCCCGCGACCGCTTTCGTCCACCTCAATTGGCCTTGACGCATCAAATCCCTTGCCATCATCTTCAATTTCCATTGTAAGCTCGCCTGAAGTGCACTGCACACTTAGCACCGCGTTCTTGGCCTGGGAGTGCCAAGCTATATTGGCGATTGCCCCCTGCGCGATGCGGTAAAGCCCGAATTCAACTTCTGAAGGCAAGCGTGCCTGCATGCCTTCATGCTGTACTGATACGTTGATCCCTACCGACTGAAGGCGATTCTCGGCGTATTGGTGGATGGCGGGGCCCAGTCCGAGGCTATCCAAGGCAGTTGGCCTGAGAGACTTCATTATTTCGCTTATCTCCGAACCGAGCTGAAGAGTGATATTATAGGCCTTCTCAAGCTTGGCTTTGAACGCGGCATCGCCAAAGTCGGAGGCGTTAGCGATGCTCAGGAGTGCTTGCATGTTAAGTGAAAGACCGGTCAGCGACTGGCTGGTTTCATCATGCAGTTCGCGGGCAACCCTGCCTCGCTCCTCTTCCTGAGCTATCAACATGTGACGGGCAAGTCGTCGATAGTTTTCCCGTTCCTTTCTCAACCGATCGTACAGCTCTGCCTGCTCAATGGCGACCCCCACCTGATCTCCAATCGCGTGTAGTAGATGCATGTCATCTTTGGTGAAGTGACGCGGCAAACGGCTGGCAACATTTAACACGCCCAGTACAGTGTCTTTGGCTCGGAGCGGGACACTGATGAACGCCTTGAGACCCTCTGTGCTTATCAGGTCGTGCCAGGCGGCACGCGGGTCGGCGGAGATGTCCTCGACCAGCACAGACTTTCCGGTTTGAGCTACCCTCCCTGCGATTCCTTCACCCAGTTTGAGGTGCATCTCCTCGGCATATTTGTCGGACAGACCACGATAGACCCGGTAGGAGAGCGTTTGGGTTTGTTCGTCTATGAGCAGGATTCCCCCAATAGTCCCGTTCATGATATCGAGCATGGTATCCAGAGCGACGTCAAGGATGGCATCGAGATCCCACAGTCCGCTGACTGCGGCTGACACCCGGCTCAAGGCCAGCAACGCGCCATATGGCTTCCGTGGCCTGCCTTCAGAGTCTTGCAAGTTTGCCTCTAAGCTACCCGCATTGGCAGACTGTATAGCTCCTTTGTCTTTCGCTTGCATCCCTGTTACCTTTATCTTTGAGTGCGATAAGCGTACATGAAGCGTTGGGCTGTTGTCAACCAGTGCTTCGTAAACCCGAGCCGCTGGATTCTATGAGTTGTAGCCTGGTCAATCGTACGAGGACCATCTGAAAAGTAGCACGTGCGGGCTCGAATCCCATCGGGGTCGCTCGCGTTCAAAGGCGACCAGGTGGTCGCCTTTCCTTCCTCTCAATCGCCACAATACCACTCTTCTCGCCATTGACAATAAATAGATTGTCTTCTAGGATGTGCGTGCGGAGCAAAGCTTCTCTGGGTTTGCCCTTGGTGGTATATGCATATATATCAACCTACTCACTAGAGGTAAATAGATACCCAAGGAAACCTTATAAAGCTAGGAGGAAGTAGATGGCTTACAAAGCACTTATCCTTGAAAAAGAAGGCCCAGTAGCGATCATAACCTTGAACCGCCCTGAGGTGGGTAATTCCTTCGATATGACTCTCGGGGCGGAATTCGATTACGTGATCAGACGGCTGGGCGAAGATCGGGACATCAGGGCGGTCATCATCACCGGAGCTAGCAAGTACTTCAGCACCGGTATAGACCTTAGTATGTTTGCCACTCCAGAGCGTCATGCCGGTGAGGCGGGTGGCATACAGGATGTATTACCATCTGAGGAGGATCAGACCCTTGGCAAGGGGACTGCCGTAGCTGCCGCAATCAGGATCAGGAACATGCCCAAGCCGGTGATCGCTGCCGTGAATGGCCCAGCGGTTGGCCTTGGCCTTTCTGTAGCCCTGGCCTGCGACATCATTATTGCCTCTGACAGGGCCAAATTCAGCATGGCGTTTGTCAAGCGTGGTATCGCCCCCGACACCGGCGCTTCATTCAACCTACCCCGTGTTGTTGGACTGCAAAGGGCATGTGAACTGACCTTTACCGGCGATACCATCGACGCCGCAGAGGCCGACCACATAGGCATGGCCAGCCGAGTCGTTCCTCATGATGACCTGATGAAGGCAGCCAGAGAGCTGGCAGAGAGAATAGCGAACAACCCGCCGCTCGCCGTAGGACTTGCCAAGTCCCAGCTGTATCAGGCGATGCTAGAGACGGATATGATCGAGCATATGAAGCGTGAACTAGAAACCATGGCTGAACTCATGAAAACAGCGGATTTTCTGGAAGCTGCAACAGCGTTTATGGAAAAACGAGAGCCAGTTTTCAAAGGCGAGTAGTACGCCCCAACAACCATCTATGTACATAGGAATGTACTACTGGGCACGCAGGACCCAAGGCGTGTCAGATAGTTGGTCAAAATGATGAGTTGAAACTGGGGCGGTACCCAGTTCTGGGCACACTCACGCCCTATTTGCCTTGTATATCGACCAAGTTCCGATAGCCTTGGCAATCAGTTGCCCACCGCGTTTGATTTCCGATTCCATAGTAGCGATTCTCTTGCTCTTATGGAGCACCCTTGTGTCGCAGACAAGAGTGCCCGATGCCACCGATTTGAAATAGACGATCCCGGTTTCTATAGTTGAACATAGCTCATCCTCACCGATGCAAGACCAGAGCGCCGCACCCATGCCTGTGTCCGCCAGGGTAAATGTGGCTCCTCCATGCAAAGCCTTGTAGGGATTCAGCAACCTCTTGTCAACTTCCAAGACACATTGACTGTATCCATTCTCAACTTTGGTAAAGGTCACCCCTACTAGCTCACGAAATGGACTGAATCCCTTAGTCAGTGGAGAGAGTTTCTTAGCCATTAGGACTTCCTCCAGGTGAAGCAGGATAAATGCAGTCTTGCGCCGCAGGTTTCTTGTGGTAGTATAGCTATAACATTAGAATGCCACAAGCCTAGGATTTGCCGGTATAGCCTGAACTCAGTCAGGAGGATTCAGCGTACTCTGAGTTCCTTGGTCACTATGCCTTATCCACGGCGTTAAGAAGCCACGATACGGAAGGGGGGAAATGTGAATACCGTTCGGCAGCAAGAGTTGCTTGCAGCATTTGGGCTAGCTCCAATAACAAGGTTTTTCGGCATGGCTCTTTCATATGATGAGCAAGGACATGCTCATGTCAATCTTCCATATAATCCAAATCTTGACTACCCTGGCGGCATTCACGGAGGCGTAATAGCTACTCTGTTAGACACTGCCGGTTGGTTTGCAGCAGCAGCTCAAAGTGAAACGGGTTGGTTTGCTACAAGCGAATTCAATATTCATTTGTTGTATCCAGCGCAAGAATGCGATCTTCATGCTGAGGGATGGGTAGTGAAGTCTGGCAAGCGCCTTTCCATAGCTGAAATGCGAGTGTCAGCTTCCAACGGAGAACTTGTTGCTATCGGAACAGGAACATTCGTCATCCTGTAGAGACTACCTTGCGCTATAGAGCTTCTGTGAAGGTATCTGGTAGTCGCCCTGGCAGGTCGACCCCAGGCCGCCTTTCCCCCAGGTAGAGGTAATGAACGAAGCCGATATTCATATTTTCCTGCAATAGCGGTACCTGGGAGAAGTAACACAGACGCCCTCAAACGCCAGCGACACCTATTCCCACACACATAGCGCAGGTATTGCATGCGCCGACCCCTGCAACCCCACTAGGAAACGGGAGTGGCGTTTCCTTTCTCCTCGACGCCCGGCACATGCGACACAGGCCTGACGCATTGCAGAGAGATGGCTTTTGGGTCACAGACCATGAAACAGCACCCGCATCCGTAGCATGCCTCGGGGTCCACCTGTGCTTTGAGCTTCTTGGAGCCGGGTAACTTAACCATAGTTATGGCGTCGAAGTTGCAGTTATCTATGCAGTTTTGGCACCCATCGCAAATGTCCTGATCTATCTTGGCCTCGTAGCGGCTCTTGGCGTAATGGTGGTCGAGTGGAATATCGCAATGTTCCAGCGTTTGGAAACTAATACAGCAATCGTTGCAGCAATTGCACATAAGGGAGACTTCGGCAGTATTCACCCCATTGGGCACCAAGCCCGAGCGGGCAGCATCCTCCATTATCTGCAGCGCCTCTTCGTAGGTCAGTTTCCTGCCATGGCCGCTGGCGATGTCATACTCAGCCGTCCGATCGAAGTCCAGGCAGACTTCAACCGGTCGGTCGCAGGCCCTGACCTCGAGGCGGCAGGGGCAATCAACCACAGTGATCAATTGCTTCTCCCTCAGTATCTCTCGCCAGTCCTCCCAGGGCTGGAGATTGGGGTCGCCTGCTACAGCCTCCCAGGCGGGTATCACCCGCATGAGCGGAGCGGTCGCAGCCGCGTAGTCCACACCATAGGTGCGGTAGCCCTCCTTCTCATCGTAGGCATGCCAGAGCTGGTAAAGCTTCTCCGGTTCACCGTGGAATCTCCAGCCACTGATCATGGCATCATGAAGCTGCATCGGAGATTTCCCAAACCTCCACTCCCGCCGGTCCTGGAAATTGCGGGGGAAAACAAGCCCCTTGTGGAATAGGTCCTCCATATCCTGCTGTATCACTTTTGCATCTAAACCAAGCTTCTCTGCCAACTGTTCCACGGTGAGGGCCGGCTCCGGTGGCTGGTTCAGTGCTTCCAGAACCCTCGCCTGCCGCGGTGATGCTGCATATTCAAAGATCCTGGCTAAGTGCTCAGAGTCGGGGCGCCCTAACTTGGCCGCCAACCGGGTATAAACCTCATCCATTCGTCGAACCTCCAGACGTAGAATTGTGCTCAAGAGATGCTAGGGTCTTATAACATCGCCATGCGCCGTTGTCAATCCAACAGCACAGCTTCTTTACACCACCTTTTCCCTCCCCAATTTGGCCTCAACTTGTTGAACGCCATTATATCGAGAGCATAGGGGTTCAACTGAAGCCCCGCGCTACTCGTACACCTTTTCCTCCACCTCCCCCGCCTCCAAGGCGTCGGCCTCCACATCCCGACCCTCATCGCCACGGGCCAGGAGGTCACGGTAGTACTCGTGCTGGATGATGAGATTCATCACCTCGTTGGTGCCCGTCCAGATCATGGCCAGTCTGGTGTCGCGCAGCATGCGCTCGATGGGATATACATTGGTGTAGCCGATGCCGCCCATGATCTGCATGGCGTCGTTCACCACCTCCCAGGCGACCTCTGTGGAGAACTTCTTGGCCTCGGAGACCATGCGCCGCGCCAGTCTGCGGTCGAGACCTTGGTCAATGGTCACCGCTGTAGCGTACACCAGAGAGCTTGCGGCATCGATCTTGGTGATGCTGTCTGCGACCTTGAAGCTCACCGCCTGAAAGTCCCTGATCCTGCTGCCGAAGGCCTTTCTCTTGTCGCTGTAGCGGGCGGCGATCTCAAGGGCACTGCGTGCGATGCCCAGGCTGCCGGCAGCACTGGTCATCCTCTCCGGGATCATCATCCGGTAGAAGATCTCCCCGCCCTGGCCTTCCCTTCCGATGATGTTCTCCTCGGGGACCCTGACATCGCGGAACAGTATCCTCCCTGCCCCACCTCCCCGCGTTCCCATGAGCCCGTAGACATGCTTCACCTCCACCCCCATGTCCTTCTCCACCACAAACAGGCTCAGCGACTCACGGGCGGGGCCTTCCGGGTTCGTCTTGGCGTAGACTAGGAAGTAGTCCGCTCCTTCAGCGCCGACGACGAAGCGCTTTTGCCCCCTGAGCAGGTAATGGCTGCCGTTCTTAGTGGCGAGGGTGGTGGCACCGAAGAAGTCAGAGCCGCCGCGGGGCTCAGTGAGCGCCTCCGCGCAGCACAGCTTCGCCTGGAGGGTGGGCTGGAGGTATTTCCGCCTCTGCTCCTCGCTCCCGAACACCTGAAACGCCTCACCACAGATTATCACCAGCGAGTAAAGGCAGCCCAGGGATAGGGGTAGCGTCCCGCCCTCCTCGAGGGCAATTATCTCGTCCTGCCAACCCAGCCCCCTGCCACCGTACTCCGGGGAGAAACGGAGGCCGAGCAGCTTTCTCTCGGCGGCTTCCTCCAGGAATTGCCTGGGATACCTCACCTTGTCGGCGTCCATGTCAAGGAGCAGCTGACGGGGTACCGCCTTGACCAACTCCCTCACCTCGCTGCGCAGACTTTTCTGGCTCTCGTTTAGCATTGCTTCGATCATATCTACTTCCTCCACTCTGCTTATGGCCGTGATGGATTCATTATAACTGCGACTTTGCCAGACGCAAGGGGTCTATTCCCTGTCCTGGGCAGCCCCGCTCTATTCAAGCGCAGGGGAAAGAAAGCGGAGGTTGAGCGTTGCAATGTTTGACAAGTATGTTACAATCCTATGCGAAACTGGCACAGGATATAAATGGGCATTTGTATCATTTCTTTTTGCCCCCGAATGCCGCAGCTGAAACTGAGCCATGTATGGTGGTTCGTGTTTTGCAGAATGTGAAGCCCATAGTCCCTTTCAGCAGACCACTAATAAATAGAGGAGGCATATGTCATGTTTTGTGCTAAGTGCGGAGCAGAGATTCCTGACGACAGCGTGCAGTGCTCTTCCTGCGGCGCCAAGGTTTCTGGCGAAGCCCCGGCAGCGGGACCTGGAGCGCTATCGATGTTGTCGTTGATGATCAAAGCCGACCCCACACTGTTTCTCACCATGGTTGGCTCCCTTCTGATCATCCTGGGCGCTTTTCTGCCTTGGGTAAGCAGCTGGGGAGGCGATATCCTGGGACTCAACATGCTGGGAAGTACCGGACCGGTAATCCTCCTCGTGGGGGTGCTACTTCTGGCAGTGCTGGTGCTGTCTAGAAGCGGTGCTGCTGGGGCGTGGGGCGTGGTCATGGTCCTCCTGACTGCCCTGGAGCTGGCCCTGATCTTCCAGTCATTGTATTTCTTAAAGGATAACGATGCTCCCATCGGAGCCGGTTTCTGGGTCGCCATGGCGGGTGCGCTTATTATCGCGGTGTCACCTCTGTTGGCGCGGTTTGTCGCTGCCAAGAAGTGACTTCATCAATAGGGGTAAACACCATTACATCCAACGGAACAGGGTGATACCCTGTTGCTGACCCCTTTCGCTCGGAATTCATCCGTGATAAGATAGGTATGGGAAGCCTTATGACTGTCACAGGCACACAATCGGAAGAGGTCTTTGACCATGTGATCATCGGCTCCGGCTTCGGTGGCAGTGTCTCGGCCATGCGCCTGACCGAAAAAGGCTACCGCGTGTTGGTGGTGGAGCGCGGCAAACGCTACCGTGACCAGGACTTCGCCACCACCAACTTGAAGGTGTGGAAGTACCTGTGGATGCCGGCGCTGCGCTGTTTTGGCATTTTGCAGATCAGTTTTCTGAAGGGCGTAACGGTGTTTCACGGGTCCGGTGTGGGAGGAGGCAGCCTCGGTTACGCCAACGTGCTGGAGGTGCCGAGCGATCGCCTGTTCGCGTCCCCATCGTGGAAGCATCTTGCCGACTGGAAAGAAATCCTCGGCCCACACTACGAAACCGCCCGCCATATGCTGGGCGTGACCTCTAACCCCCGCCTGTGGCCAGCAGACTACCCGTTGAAAGAAATCGCTGAAGAGTTAGGGCAAGGCGACACCTTCCGGCCGACCGAAGTGGGCGTCTTCTTCGGGCCGGAGGGAGAGGAGGTGCCCGACCCCTACTTCGAGGGCGAGGGCCCACCGCGGACGGGGTGCAACTACTGTGGCGCATGCATGGTAGGTTGCCGCTACAACGGCAAGAACACCCTGGTCAAGAACTACCTCTACTTCGCCGAGAAGTGGGGCGCGGAAATACGCGCTGAAGCTGAAGTCGTCGACATTCGTCCTCTGCCGGTGGGACAGGCGGACGGTGCCCGCTACGAGGTGGTCTATCGCCGCCCCACCGCCTGGCTGCTCAAGCCCAAGCGCCGCGTGCGCGCCCGCAACGTTGTGCTCTCTGCAGGTGTGTTGGGAACTGTGAAGCTGCTCTTCCGCTGCCGCGATGTGACTCATTCACTTCCCAACATCTCGCCGCAACTGGGCGAAATGGTGCGCACCAACAGCGAGGCTTTGCTGGGCGTGACGAGCCGCAGCAAAGAGGTGGACTACTCCAAGGGTTTAGCCATCACCTCTATCTTCCACGGAGACGATACGACCTGCATCGAACCGGTACGCTATCCCGATGGATCATCGCTCATGCGATTCTTGAACGCTCCCTTAATCAGCAAGGGCGAAAGGATTCCCGTACGCATCGTGAGAGTTCTGGCAGAGTATCTGCGCCATCCACTGGACGCCCTCACCAGCAACGTACTGCCCGGATGGGCTCACCGGACCACGATTCTGCTCGTCATGCAGACTGTGGACAACCGCATGCGCCTGCGCCTGAGACGCAGCTTGTTTACCCTTTTTCGCCGCGGCCTGGTCTCGGAACCGGTTGCTGAACAGACCATCAAAGCTCGCGTCGATATAGGACACAAGGTGACGCGCGCTCTAGCTGCAAAGACGAATGCAGTCGCCGGCGGCGCAGCCACCGAGAGCCTGCTCAACATGCCGACAACAGCGCATATCCTTGGCGGCTGTCCCTTCGGGCGCGATGCCGCCGAGGGGGTGGTTGCCCTCGATTGCCAGGTGCATAATTACCCCGGCCTCCACGTGGTGGACGGCTCAATTATGCCCGCTAACCCCGGCATCAACCCCAGCCTGACCATCACCGCCCTGGCGGAATACGCCATGAGCTGCGTCCCACCGAAGGCTTGACAGCCCAAATTCTGGCTTCTGGGATTTCTATGAGGGCCGTAGCAGATCGCTGGAGTGAGCTGGGCTGCAGCTGCCACCAATAGTAGGTAAGCCCCAAACGGGGCTGCTTCACTTTGTAGGAACGCCCTGATATAATTAAGGAGGAGGTGCAAGAATGTTCGGAGGTCACGGGAAAATCCTGAGGGTCAATCTGTCGCAGTCCACAGTCTCACAAGAGGAAATTCCTGAAAGCCTCTTTGACAAGTTCTTGACTGGTGCCGGTTTGGCAACCCATTATCTTTACCGCGATGTTCCCAAGGGGGCAGACCCGCTAGGTCCTGAAAATGAGCTCATAGCTATGACTGGACCGCTGACAGGAGCTACTGCTCCCAGCACCGGGAGATACACCTGGGTCTTCAAATCGCCCTTAACTGATATTTGGGCGCAATCAAATGTGGGCGGCTTCTGGGGGGTAGACTTCAAGAAAACGGGCTTCGACGGAATCATTTTTCAAGGCGTCTCACCAAATCCCGTTTATCTGGTCATTGATGAGGATAAAGCTGAGCTCAGAGATGCAAACCATCTGTGGGGCAAGAGCGTTTCCGAGACTACAAAGCTAATAAAGGAAGAGCTAGGGGGAAAGTTTGAAGTTGTTTGTATCGGAGTAGCTGGCGAGAAGCAAGTCAGGTATGCCACTATTATGAACGACCTTCACCGGGCAGCAGGAAGATGTGGCGGGGGAGCCGTAATGGGGTCGAAGCGATTGAAAGCTATTGCCGTGCGTGGAAGAAAGCCGGTCAACATAGCAAATCCAGCTGACTTTGATCGGGTAGCAAAGAAGCAGTTTGAGCTGCTCGATCAGCATATGTTCAAAGTAACGTTGGAGACATTTGGCACGAACGCCGTCATCGATATGGTGAATGTGAGAGGTGGATTTCCCACAAGAAACTGGCAAACCGGCGTCTTTCCTGAGTTAGAGGAAATAAACGCTCAGGCCCTCAGTGAAAAAGTCCTCATAGAGCCTATCGGATGCTTTGCCTGCCCAGTCAGGTGCGGAAGAAAGAGTGAAATCAGACAGGGCAAATACAAGGGTGCCAAGGGAGAAGGCCCCGAATATGAAAGCGTCGGGACACTCGGCGGACAGTGCCAGGTTACTGATATGGAAGCTATTACAAAGGCGCATTATCTGTGCAACGATTACGGGCTTGATACCATCTCTGCCGGGAGCACAATAGCCTTCGCAATCGAATGCTATGAGAAGGGGATATTGACTAAATCGGATACAGATGGATTGGAGCTCAGGTTTGGCGACGCTGATGTTGTAATGGAGCTGGTGCATAAGATAGCCAAAAGAGAGGGCTGCGGCGATCTCCTGGCTGAGGGAACGAGAAGGATGTCCCGAAAGTTAGGCAAGGGGACAGAAAGATTCGCTATGAATGTCAAGGGCCTGGAGCTTCCAGCCTATGATTCTAGAGCTGTTCAGATAACCGGTCTAGCCTATGCGACTGCCAACAGGGGTGGTGACCACGTTACAGCCTATATACAAGGCCCGGCCTTTCTCGATATTCCTTTCCTGTGTATCCCAGATAGCAGAATCAAGGACCCACTTGTGGCCGATCCGGAGGAGGTTCACATTTTAGTGGACCTGGAGAATACCATGGCTGCGCTTGATACACTTGGGGCATGCAAGTTCATGGGGTTCTGTGTGGCCTCCGAGGAATGGGTGGAGATGGTGGCACATTGTCTTGGCCACGAATTCACGTACGATGATATGGTGAAGGTTGGCGAGAGGGCTTACAACCTTGCCCGGGTCTTCAGTGTAAGGGAGGGATTGACCAGAGCTGATGATACCTTACCTCCCCGACTGTTGGAGGACCCACTGCCCGAGGGCCTGGCCGAAGGCAAGGTGAATGAGAACTTACCCGCGATGCTAGATAAATACTATGAGCTGCGAGGATGGGATAAGGCTACGGGGAAGCCCACCCCAGAGAAGCTCAAGGAATTGGGTTTGGAGGAGTATATCCCTGATATCTGGGGGAAATAGAAAGGACTGCCGTGGTAGAGAAGATAAAGGGAAGCGACAAGCCCTGGCTTAAGAGTTACAAGCTGGGGCCGTATCCGCTAAAGAAGACTTTAGAGCCATATCCCAAGATACCCGTGTACAAGTTCTTGGATGATTCGGCGGATGCATATCCCGGACAGGTTGCCGTTGAGTATTTGGGAAAGAGAATGAACTACCTGGAGCTAAGGCAGCATGTAGACAGGCTGGCAAATGCCCTTGCAGGGTTGGGGGTGAAGAAAGGTGACAGAGTGGCAACAATTCTCCCGAATTGCCCACAGTTTATCATGACTGATTTCGCCGTATTGAAGACGGGGGCAGCCCTTGTTACCTTCAGACCACTTCATAAGTTCCTCGACCTGGAATATGAGATAGGCGAATCAGGAGCAGAGACGGTGGTCTGCTCAGATGAGGCTCTTGATCTGGTGCGTTCAATAAAAGCCAAAACAAAGCTCAAGAACATAATAGTCACATCCCCCATGGATTATGCTGCACAGGAGCCAGATGTAAAAGAAGTACCTGGTGCCTATCAGTTCAAAGACCTCATAGCAGAGCATGAACCGCGTCCTCCTCAGGTCGACATCGATCCGGTGGAGGATTTGGCCTATCTTTCCTTTACCGGAGGCGCTACAGGAGTTCCAAAGGGGGTGATGATAACCCATTACAACAGGGCTTGCAACATAAGGCAAGCCCTATGGTTGTTCGAACCTTTGTGGCCAGGGATGAAAGGAAAGGCCGCCGCGGAAGTAGTTGTTCCCTTGTTCCACGCATTCGGACACTTTGGGGTGCAAGCTGGCATTGCTCTGGGCATGCGAGGTCTGCTGGTTTCTGACCCCAGAGACACCGATCAGATCATAAGACTTATGAAAGAAAATCGCCCCATGCTAATCTATGTTGTTCCTACTCATCTTATGAAGATAGCCGAGAGAAAAGTGGGTAGACTGCCAGTTATGTTCTTCTCAGGCGCAGCTCCACTTCCCGAGGAGGTTTTTGAGGCCATTAAGAGGGATATTATGATGCCGGTAACGGAAGGCTACGGGCTAACCGAGTGTGGCCCCATGACTCATGCAAATCTCTCAACTTTTTCCAAAATCACCGGTTTTGCTCCCAAGGAGACACCAGGTATCGGGCTGCCAATTCCTGACACAGAGGTGAAGATAGTCGACTTAGACACAGGTGAGGAGCTTGGCGCAGGTGAAAGCGGCGAGATAGTGGTTCGTGGCCCGCAGACGATGAAGGGGTACTGGCCAACTCCTGGCAGCGGATTGGATAATGGTTGGCTTCATACGGGCGATATCGGAAGAATGGATGAGGATGGCTACTTTGTCCTCACAGATCGTATCAAGGATATGGCAAATATCTCGGGGTATAAAGTCTACACAACAGAGGTTGACCAAGTTCTATTCAAATGTCCAGGGGTGGCCATGGCTGCAGCGGTGGCAATCCCTGACCCCGAACGCCCGGGAAGCGAGAGGATAAAGGCTTTTATAACGCCAAAGGAGGAATGCAAAGGCAAGCTGAGTGCTGATGATATTATCGCCTATTGCAAAGACAGGCTTCCTGCCGTAGCTGTTCCCAAATATGTTGAGTTCAGGGATGAGCTGCCCTTGACTGTAACGGAGAAAATATTCAAGAGGGCGCTAAGAGAGGAAGAGATCAAGAAGATGAAGGAGCAGGGAGTACTCGAATAGGAGAGAAAGGAGAGAAAAAATGATACCATATGCAACACCAGAATGGGTGGAGGCAATGGGGAAAAACTACAGGGCCGACCCGGATAACCAGAACAAGCATTTCAAAGGCATGACCATGTTCCTTTCTTTTCGCATTCTGGCAGACCCAAAGTTTGGTTTAGACGAGGATCTTTGTTTCAGCACTCATCTTGAGAACGGGGCTTTACAAGACGATAGCACCCTCATGAGCAAAGAGGACGCTGAGAAGAAATCGGACTTTATCCTCAGCGCACCTCCTTCTATTTGGAAGAGAGTCATACAAAAGGAGGAGGGCTTCGTTTCGTCTTTCATGACTGGGAAGATAGCACTGGATAAGGGCGAGGCACCGAAGATACTGGGGCTGGCTTCGAGGAGTCCCATAGTGATTTCCCTATTTCCCTCAGATACCGAATGGCCTGACGAAATGTCACCGCAGAGATTGGAGGAATACAAAGCTCAGGTCAAGGAATTCAGGGAGCGGTTGGGGGTCTAGCGCTGCTGCATCAATCAAGCTCCTTAAGACCTGCGAAGGCTACTACCCGGTCGCGCGGGGTTTCGTCTCCCGTTCATGGAGCACACTCACTCATGCCTCCGGGGGCTCGCCATTGACCGCTGGAGCTAGCCTTTCCCGGCAACCACCAGCGGGCGGCTTGACGGTTAGTTCTTGCGGTGCTACTATCATCACTATCCCGATAGTATTACTGTAACAACTGGAGGTGCTTTGTGAAGCTCTCCACCAAAGGCCAATACGCTACACGGGCAATGCTCGATTTGGCCCACCATTTCGGCGAGGGCCCCATCCTGGTCAAAGACATTTCAAGAAGAGAGGAGATTTCCGAGCGATACCTGGAGCAACTATTGACTCCTCTCAAGCTAGCCGGACTTGTCAGAAGCATCCGTGGGGCTCACGGGGGCTTCACACTAGCTAAGCCCCCTTCCGAGATAAGCCTCATAGAGATTATCCACATTATGGAGGGCTCGACCGCCCCTGTGGAGTGCGTGGATGATGCTCAGGTTTGCTCACGTAGTGACTTCTGCGTAACCCGTGCGGTCTGGGCAGAGATGAAAAAGGCCACCGATACGGTGCTGGAGTCTGTCACTTTGCAGGACCTGCTTCAGAGGCAGAAGGAAACTGAGCAGCAGTAGGGGTGATGGGCACGATCCTAGTTCATCCGAAGAAAAAGGAGGAGAAACAAAGCATGGGGGCAATTGAGAGGTTCCAAGAGGTAGTAGCCAACCGTCATCAGTATGCCCAGGAGTGGAAGCAGAGGAAGGGGGGCAGGGCTGTCGGCTGGATCTGTACTTATGTGCCAGAGGAGATTATATACGCTGCTGACATGCTCCCGGTAAGGATCCTGGGAAGCCACGAGACGCAGGACGTAACTGATGCGTATGTTTCCGGTATGTATTGCCCCTTTTGCCGTGACGCCCTGGCTCAGGGGCTAAAAGGGAGCTATGGCTACCTCGATGGGATAGTGCATGCTCGCAGCTGTGTTCATATCCGCAATACCTTCGTCAATTGGAAGAAGCATGTGCCCATCGATTTTACCTACCTGATGTTTATGCCGGCACATGTGCAAAGCGCAAGGGCAAAGCCCTTCTTGACCAAGGAGTACGCCGATTTCAAGGAGGCACTGGAGAACTTCGGCGGAAAATCCATTTCTCAGGATGATCTGGATAACGCCATAGAGGTCCATAACACCAACCGCAGGTTGATGAAGCAGGTCTACGAGTTGAGGAAAGCCGACAACCCACCGCTCACTGGAGCGGAAGCCATGGAGATGGTGATCGCCAGTCAGCTTATGGATAAGGCCGAACACAATGAGTTGCTGGAACAACTTGTTGAGGAACTGTCCGATAGAAATGCCGGACGCGAGACGGGCTCACGGCTCATGCTCATCGGCAGCGAAATGGATGACATCGAGTTCATCAGGCTGGTGGAGGGATTGAACACCACCTTCGTCATCGACGAGCACTGCAGCGGGACCAGGTATTTCTGGAATGAGGTCATCCCCGAGGATGACCGGTTGGCAGCGATCGCAGCCCGCTATATCGACAGGCCGGCCTGCCCACCCAAGGACTGGCCAGAACGACGCAGATTAGCGTTCATCCTGGAGTTGGCTCAAGATTACAACGCTCAGGGAGTGATCCTCTTCCAGCAGAAATTCTGCGATCCCCACGAGTTCGATATCCCTCCGCTTCAGCAACTGTTTACGGAGAACGACATCCCCACCCTTTTCCTCGAGTTCGATATTACTGTTCCCTGGGGGCAATTTCGTACACGTGTTGAGGCCTTTCTCGAGACGCTCGAGCTTGAGCTGGTATAAAAGTGCTTGTATTGCCTAATCATTCAAATGGAGGGCCAAAAATGACAACTGTGGCAAAGTACCCAACAAAGCGCCTGGATTGCTGGCAGAAGGCCAAGGAGCTGGTATTGGAGCATTACATGGAAATAGCAACAGCCAAAGAGAAGGGGAAACTGCTCGTCAGCGGCTGTGCTGCCTCCTGCCTCGCGCTGCCGGCAGGGCTGGGCGATTTCGTCTATTTGGGTGGCGAGCCTTACGGGGCAACCGTAGCACACGATCCCTCGTTCTCTGTCCCGGCCATGGAGGCGGCCGAGGCCAGGGGGTTTTCTCGCGATATGTGCGGCTACATGCGCAACTACCTGGGCTCGATGTTCCTCGACAAATACTATTTCACCGGGGGACCATGGCCCAAAGCAGACCTCTGTTTTGGCAGGAGCTTCTGCGATGCCGGCCATGCCTCCTGGTATAGAGTGCTGAATGAGTACGAAGGCATCCCGTATTATTGCTATGATGAGCCCCACGGTTTGGAATGGGACGGCAGGGCTGAGCCGAAGATGGAGTATGTCGTTGCCCAGCTTCATGATGGTATCGAATGGATGGAGAAGGTCACCGGGAGAACATACGATGATGAGAAGCTCATCGAGGCGCTCAAGAACTTCTTCCGCACCGAGGCTCTATGGGGAGAGGTGTGCCTGCTCAATGCCGCCATCCCCGCCCCCCTGGACCTCAAAAGCATGCTGGCACTGATGCCCATCTCCATGCTGAGAAGGCATGAGAAATGTGCTGTGGAGTTTATGGAGACGCTCCGCGACGAGGTCAAGGACCGCATCGCCAACGGCATCGCTGCCGTGGCTACCGAGAGGTGCCGGCTGGGGACAAATGCCCCACCCCCGTGGAGCTTCCTCAAGATGTTCCGCTACCTGGAGGGCTACGGCGTTTGCTTTGTGGGCACTTTGGTGTACACCATAAACTCCGGAGAGGTGAAATTCCTCGAGGACGGCTCCGTGGTCCCGGCAGTCCCCCCCGAGGAGCGAGGTTGGCCCCCTATAAAGAACCGAGAGGATGCGCTGCAGACCCTGGTACGGTGGATGTTTGAACACCCGTTCGGCTTCCGTGTTGATTGGGATAGCTACCTTGTTAGCGTGGCCAACCATTGGAACGTGGATGGGATGGCGCTGTTCCTTAATCGCGGTTGCCCAGCGATGAATCTAGGGCTGCAGGATTCCAAACGAGCCCTGCAACAAGCGGGATTTCCAGTGACAATATATGAGGGCAACTTCGCCGATTGCCGGGACGTCGACGAGACCCTGGTGCTGGATCGTATGGAATCGTTCTTGGAAGGGCTGGGCATATACAAGTTGCCAGAGTCATGATATGCGTCGGCAAACAAGAACGAAGTGACCGAGCAATAGAAATAGGACTACATTGAATGACAAAGATAGCCGATGATATGAGGCCGAAAAGAGACGATTGACATGTTTAGGGCTTTGCGAGAAGACGTTAAGACTGTTTTCGCCAGGGATCCAGCAGCTAGAAGCAAATTGGAAGTCTTGCTTTGCTACCCTGGCTTGCACGCCTTGTGGCTTCACCGCCTGGCTCATTACCTTTGGAAGCTCAGATTCCGCCTCCTTGCCCGTTATGTCTCTCACTGGGCTCGCTTCCTAACTGGAATCGAAATCCATCCTAACGCCGCCATTGGCAGGAGGTTCTTCATCGACCACGGGGCTGGGGTGGTAATTGGGGAGACAGCAGAGATCGGGGACGATGTGCTGATTTATCAGGGAGTGGTTCTCGGCGGAACAACCCTGGAGAGGAAAAAGCGCCACCCCACTCTCGGCAACAATGTGGTTGTCGGCTCAGCGGCGATATTGCTGGGACCCATCACCGTAGGGGATGGAGCCCGCATTGGGGCTAATTCTGTCGTGGTGAG
>SOKG01000270.1 GCA_004376205.1 Dehalococcoidia bacterium
GAGGCAGCAACGCTGGCCCCCAGCGCCACCAACGAGCAGCCTTGGCACTTCATCGTGATCCGGGATAGAGAACTTAAAGAGGACATGAGAGACGTGGTCAACGCCATGGTCGAAACCTCGATAGCGGCCACGGAGGATGAATCACGACGGCAACGGCTTTCGGGGATGCAGTTTTATAGCACCCATTTCGCTGATGCCCCAGTGGCCATCGCAGTGCTGGCCTGTCCCTGGGTCGGAGCTGGATATGGCTCACCGGCAGACTCCACACCCCGCGACCTGGGTCTGGCGAGCGTTGCTATGGCAGTAGCTCACCTTCAGTTAGCAGCCACCGCACTGGGATACAGCAGTTGCTTCGCCAGCGGCCCGGCTGAGTTCGCCCGACAGGAACTCGAGGCCGTGCTCAGCGTGGAGCAGCCCTGGTTTCTGATCGGGATGGTCTCCCTTGGCGTAGCTGCAAAGCCACCTCGAGAGAGACCACCCCGGAAATCTCTGGAGGAGGTCTGCACCTTTATCGGGTAGAAGATGAAAATACTGGGAATTGAATCATCCTGCGATGAGACCGCTGCCGCAGTTGTTGAGGACGGCACCGAGATTCTATCCAATGTTATCGCCTCCCAGGTCGAGCTCCATAGCCGCTATGGCGGCATCGTTCCCGAGGTTGCTTCCCGGCAGCATCTACTGGCCGCTATACCCATACTTGAACAGGCGCTGGAGGATGCCAAGGTATCCTCTGGCGACCTCTCGGCTATCGCCGTTACCAACGGTCCTGGATTAGCAGGCTCGCTTCTGGTAGGAGTGAACTTGGCCAAGGCCATAGCATTGGCATGGGATCTGCCTCTCATCGGAATCAACCACCTTGAGGCACATATCTACGCCAACTGGCTGGGACAGGATACACCACTCTTCCCCCTGATCGCGCTCATCGTCTCCGGGGGCCATACCGACCTGGTACTGATGGTAGACCACGGAGAACTCTTGAGGCTGGGCAGGACTCGAGACGACGCCGCAGGGGAGGCCTTCGATAAAGTGGCCAGGGCCCTGGGCCTGGGATACCCTGGAGGCCCTGCTATCGAACAAGCCTCCAGAGAGGGAGTCCCCCGCTACCGCCTACCGCGCGCCTGGCTAAAGGGAAGCGACGACTTCAGCTTCAGTGGGCTCAAGACGGCAGTGGTCCGGCTGGCAGAGGAGCTGGGAATCTCGCCCAAGCCCCACCCCAACTCCCTGGCAGCAGACGTCGCCGCCAGCTTTCAGCAGGCCGTAGTCGATGTCCTGGTAACTAAGACAATGGCCACAGCCAGCCACCAGGGAGCAGAACAGATACTCCTCGCCGGCGGCGTAGCTGCCAACGAGCTTCTCCGGGAGACCATTGTTCGCCGCTCACCGATCCCCGTGCTCATCCCCGAACTCACTCTGTGCACCGACAATGCGGCCATGGTCGCCTCCTGTGGCTACTTCCACCTGCTCGCGGGAGAAGTCGCCGGATGGGACCTGGACGTACTTCCCGGGCTCAAGTTGGGTTAACAGCCTTGACAGGTATGCTATAATTTGGCTGGTAAAACAGTATACCAGCATACCAGCGAAAGGTGGATAGATGGCCAGGGTAATCGCTATCGCTAACCAGAAGGGTGGTGTGGGCAAAACCACCACCGTTGTCTCACTCGGTGCTGCCTTAAGCGAGCTCGGGGCTCGCGTCCTGCTGGTGGACATGGACTCTCAGGGCACGCTCTCCATAGCCTTGGGCGTGCACGGAATAGACAAAACCGTGTACGATGTCCTCCGCGACCTGGAACTGGCTATGGAGGACATCCTTGTCCCTACAGCTACAAAGTGTGACCTGGCCCCGAGTAACATCCATCTCGCCGGCGCCGAGGTGGAATTGATCAACGAGCCCGGCAGAGAGTACATCCTGAAGGACAAGTTGGCTTCGCTCCAGAAAATGTATGACTACATCCTCCTCGATTGCCCGCCTTCCTTGGGAGTGCTGACACTCAACGCCCTCACTGCTGCCGACGAGGTCCTGATCCCAGTGCAGGTGCACTACCTAGCCTTCCGAGGCATGCAACTGCTGCTCACCACCATCTCCAAGGTCAAGGGTAGACTGAACCCCAGCCTCGAAGTCATGGGCATCCTGCCCACCTTCTACGACAGACGCACTCGCCACTCCAAGGAGGTAGCGGAGCAGCTGAGAGAGCACTATAGAGAAAAGGTGATCAACATACCCATTCCAGCCACAATAAAATTCGCCGACACTACCACAGCCGGCGAGTCCATTCTGACATTCAGCAACTCCTCCCCCGCTGCCGCTGCCTACCGCAAGCTAGCAACAGAGGTGCACAATGGCAAAGCGAATAAGCGTAGGTAAACGTGTCGCTGACGATATAACGGCGAAGAGGGGCCTAGATGCCCTATTCGGCGATTCACCAGTACACCGTCCTACCAGTACACCAGCTAAACCCAAGAAATTCGAAAAGGGCACTTTCTACTTCGATCCCGACGACCTGGCACAGCTAGAGAGGGTCTGGCTTCACCTTATGGGACAGGGAATCAAGTGTAACAAGTCGGAGATCGTCAGCATACTGCTTCGTGCTGGACTTGAGGAGCACGAGCAGGACCCAGCGAACAGCCTGCTCACCCAGCGATTAACCGGCAAGCGCCGTCGGGGCTAAGCACCTGGCCAGTGAGCGATCAGCGAATCCTCGATGGTAACAAATAGAATCGAATAGACTCCGCTGGTAACACTGGCTTACCAGTGTACTGGTAAAAGGTTCCAAAGCTATTAACCAGCAGGCAACCCAGAGGCTAACCTCCGAGCTACGGGACAACTGGGGCACTCTCGCTGACGGCAAAATGTTTTGTGCAAATGAATAAGCCCCTGTTGACGCCGCGCCGAATCTGCCAACTCAGAGGCACCTGTGCCCAGCAGTAGCTCTGCCAGCTCACGCGTTATCCCGTTCTCTCCTGCCTTGGGATAGCTTCCGTAGAGCGCCCACACCCGCTCCGCCAGATTCCCCTGCAGGGTGGCATTGGCCCAGCCAAAGGCGAAGGGCAAGATGATGTTGATCACGATCTCCCTTGCCCTCCCCCGCCCTATCAGATTGTGCTCGCTATCGAAACAGGGATCAGGGCTGCTGACCACAAAGTCCGACTCGAGGTGCCCCATCACACCCAAGGAAGTCTCACCTACCAACTGCAGAACCCCTTCAAAGAGCCCTATCTCCATGAAGCGGGCAAGCAGATGGGCAGCACCTACAAGGCGGCGGGCAGGGTGGTTCTTGGGACGCACCCTGAAGACACGCCAGCAGGAAGAACTCATTGTCTCCCCATCGCCCAGACAATCCCAGATTCGCCCCAGCTCCCCGCTGCCATCCCCAGGCAATAAACCAGCCTTCCCTAGAAGCAGCGCCTTGAGCACCAGAACCTGCTCATGGGAACGTTTGCCGCGGCAAAGCTCCTCCAAAACCGCTAGCGGCAGACGGCAAGCCAGTTCCTCGAACGAATCCTTGTTCCTGGTATAGCCTAAGGCCCCCATTATGCCCCAATACAGCACCTGCGATGGTGGCTCCATGCCCACTCTAGACTCAAAATGGTCTGCCTTAAGCCGAAATCGCTCCTCCCCAGCTTCATCCAACACTCTGCCCATCTCGCTGTCACCCAGCCATTGCCTGGCATTGCAGCAGGGTTCGCTGGGCACGATGGGTAGATCAGCCCAGTAGCGGACATCATCCACTGAACCTTTGAGACACCCGCGTAGACTCAATGTGGGCACCATCTTCCCATTCTGAAGCGCCACTGCCTCATCCCCTTCCCAAACCACGTGAAGGACCACCTCATTGTAATTGGGATCACGCTGGTGGCCGTGACCCTTCCAATCACTCGCCTTTGAGTGAAGCTCTATATCTCCCCTCAACACTCCACCGCCGTCAGTAGCGATGATAGCACCCACAAAATCGGGTCCCCTATCATTGTTCTCCCTTCCCAGGTAGACCACCTGCACCCTCTCCCCAGACTCAGTGACCAGCTTTCCCGCCTCCACCAGTTGCCTTTTCCAGATCTGGACGAGAAGGCGCTCACCTACTTCCACCTTGCTCATGGGCTCCTTTCTGCACCTCCGCTCAAACTGCGGCAAGGGGTTGTTCCATCCCGGGTCGAGACCACTTTCAGGCCCGATCCTATCGACGCACCCGATATTTGAAGCTAGAACGCTCGGCTATGATGGAAAGCACGGTGCTGGAAGTGCCGCGTGGGCTGTACATCCCGGTTTCCCACTCGCTGATCGTCTGTTGACGTGTCCCAAGTTCCTCTGCCAGCTCCTGCTGAGTCATACCCAAATGACTCCTCAGCTCCCGAACGCGCTCGCTGTTCCAGTGAATTGACTTTTGTTTGTGCGGTTTCATGCCCTTATTTTACACGGTTTCGTGTAAAATGTCAATCCCGGGTCAGGGAAATTTGCCCGCCGAAAACCTCAGTCCGAAGGTCAAAAGGTTAGGACTAAACTGCTCCGACTTGTCCAACGGCAAAAAAGGCCCAGAAATTGATAGGACTGCGGACTGTTTTTCCCCAAACAGTCCGCGCCGACCAGCATATCTGCATCGGTAAGGGCCCAAGAAACACTGCGCGTCTGTGTTTTATTTGCGGACTGTTGACAGTCCCTCCATTTTTGTGGTATAATTGCGGAAAGGACTGAATAGTACAGTCCAAAAATAATAAGTCCAGAGGAAAAGACGATGGCTGCCAGAGATCGTGAGCTAGAGGGCCGAGGGCTTATCCCCCCCTACGGTCCGACCAGGGGAACCCTCCAGTCCCTGCAACTACTTCGTAGGACAACGCCGTCCAGAATCGATAGCGATTTCCTTCGAGTCAATAAGATCGCGCCCGGAAACGAATACAAGGTAGTGGGTGCCTTGAGGTTTTTGGGGCTAATAGATGATGACGGCAGGCCCACAGACAGCAGCCGCCTGCTGAAGACCAAGGGCGCCACCTACACCCTCGCCCTCCAGGATATAGTCCGCAATGCCTATTCGGGCGTGTTCCACGGGCTGAGGCCAAAAGAGATAACCAGAGACGGAATCTACAACTACTTCGTCACTGAGGGCGGACTGGGCGCCGAGATGGCAACCAAAGCTACCCGCTTCCTCATTCGGCTATGCCGGCTCGCCGAGATCGAGATTGCACCCGACGCAGCACAGTCAACCCCGCGTGGCAAAAGAAGGACTCGCTCGCAACGGCAGATTTATCGCCACCCCCAGACGGAGCCTGCACCTGGAGACGACGGCCAGACAATCTTCCCTCCCCTCCCCTTTGTGCTGGCCCTGACTCCAGAAATGGCCCAAATGGACGTCGACCAACTGGCTGACCTCTTCCGTAAACTGAGAACCGCCCTCGAACAGTCCCTTACCAGTTAGCGCCGATTGC
>SOKG01000297.1 GCA_004376205.1 Dehalococcoidia bacterium
AACCATGAACAGCCCTTCGACAGGCTCAGGGCGAACGGAAGAAAGTCCATTTTCGAAGCAATAAGGCCAGGAGAACTGAATAATGGAAGAACTGCTGGAACAGGCGAAAAAGGTGGCTGAGGAGGCCGAGGTCTTCTCGGTATCCCATAGTGACACCAACGCCGTCTTCGAGGCCAACCGGTTGAAACACGTGCAGTCCCGCGAGACATCGGGAAGGGCGCTGCGCCTGATCAAGGGGGGCAGGATTGGCTTCTCCGCCAGCAACAGGGCGAACGGCACGGAAGAACTGGTGGCAATGGCGTTGGAGATGGCTCCCTTTGGCGCTGAGGCCAAATTCCAGTTCCCTCCACTTGAAAGCTACCAGCGGGTCGAGGTCTATGATCCCAAGATAGAGGCCGTTACCGAAGAGGGGATGGTGGAGCTGGGGCAATCGCTCATCGACAGGGTGCGGGGGCATACCCCGGAGCTCGTCTGTGAGGCCTCGGTATCCGTGAGCACCTTCTCCGTAGAGATTCTGAACTCCCGAGGGGGAAGAGCAGCCTACAGGAAGAGTGTCTTCGGCATAGGCATGGAGGGCGTTCTCATCAGGGGCACGGACATGCTCTTCGTCGGCGACGCCGAGAGCTCGTGTCACCCGCTCGCCGACGCGGACACTGTAGCCGCAACCACCATCGAGCAGCTTGAGCGAGCTAAGGAGACCGCCCCGGCGCCGGTGGGGCAGTTGCCCGTGATCTTCACCCCCCATGGGGTCGCCAGCGCTCTTATCGCCCCGTTGGCGATAGCAGTCAACGGAAAGACCGTTCTCCAGGGCGCTTCGCCGCTGGGCAACAAAAAGGGTGAGCAGGTTTTCGATCCCAGGATTTCCATCTGGGATGACGCCACCATAGACTACCGTCCCGGGAGCAGGTTCTGCGACGACGAGGGCGTGCCCAGTCAACGCACGCCGATCATCGAGAATGGGGTGGTAGCCAGCTTCCTCTATGACCTCCAGACTGCTGCCCTGGCCGGCACCCTCAGCACCGGCAGCGCCTCAAGAGGCCTGGCCAGTCTACCCAGCCCATCTTTGAGCACTCTCGTTATTGAGAATGGGGATACCAGCTTTGAGGACATGCTCGCCGATATTGAGGAGGGGCTGGTCATCGAGGGGCTCATGGGCGCCTCTCAGGGCAATGTCCTTGGTGGCGACTTCAGCGGAAACGTCCTTCTCGGCTACATGGTCAGGAATGGCGAGATCGTGGGCCGGGTCAAGGATACCATGGTCTCGGGCAATATCTACGAGGTCTTGAAAGAGATCGCCGCTATCGGGCGGGAGGGGAAGTGGGTCGGGGGGCGGCTGCGTATCCCGCATATGTATTGTGCCAGCCTTGCAGTATCGACTAAGGGGTAGCCTCCTGTTACAATGAGAGAGGCAATACGGGGGAACAGAAATGTCCTCACCACTGGAGCAATACTTGGCGGAACTGCGTGACCTTAGTAAGCCCATGGCTATCTCAAAGCTCGCCAATCTCTCGGATCTCCTCGCAGAAGAGGCGGATATTTTCAGGAGGGAGTGGCCTAACATTGATGTTACGCGGCGAAAGCAGATAGTGGGACAGCTGGCAGAACTTGCTGAGGACAACCTTGAGCTGGACTTTGACGAGGTCTTCCGTTCCTGCCTTACCGATGCCGACGGCGAGGTGAGGGTGAAAGCCATCGAGGGGCTCTGGGGGTGTGAAGAACGCTCTTTGATCGACCCGCTGATCCGCTTGCTTCTGGAGGACGTAGAGCATTCGGTCCGGGCTGCCGCCGCTGATGGCCTGGGTAGATTTACCATGCTTGCTGAATTGGGGAGGCTGCCAGAAAGTGATGCTCATCGGGTTGAGGAGGCTTTGCTCACCGCCTTCAACAAAGGCAATGAACAGCTTAATGTGCGCCTCAGGGTGTTGGAAGCGATCAGCCCTCTGACCAAGCCGCAAGTAGAAGAGATGATCCGCCAGGCCTACCGCAGCGATAGCCTTGAATTTCAGGTCAGCGCCGTGTACGCCATGGGCCGCAACTGCAATCCCGGCTGGCTGCCGGTACTTCTGAAAGAGCTTCGTAGTCCTGACCCTCAACTGAGGTTTGAGGCAGTGAGGGCTTGCGCGGAACTTGAGGCGGAGGAGGCTGTTCCCCATCTAATAGAACTCACGTGCGATAGTGATGCAGAGGTCCAAATCTCTGCTATTGAGGCTCTGGGACGAATCGGAGGCGGCGAGGCAAGAGAGGGACTGCAACGGTGCCTGGACAGCTCGGAGGAGGTAGTCCGCCAGGCGTCACAGGAAGCATTGGAGGAGATAGGATTCTGGGAGGACCCCTCAAGCCTTAGCTAGAGGTGTTCTCCAGAACCAGGGCTACGGCGCCCAGTAGAGAGGAATTGTCGCCCAAGGCAGCCGGGACGATGCGCACTGTAATGTCGGGCATAATCCTGGCAGCAACGACCTGGCGTACCGGTTCAAAGAGGAGTTCTCCGGCGTTTGAAACACCGCCCCCTATGATGACAAGCTCGGGATTGAATATGTGAACCAGGTTGGCCACTCCAACACCCAGATTGGTCGCCGCAGTATGCATAACCCCACAGGCCACGGAGTCGCCGGCATTCGCCGCCTCACACACCACCTCAGCAGTTACCTTGGTTAGGTCCCCAGCGATCAGGTCGGTGATAACGCTCACCTCTCCGGTGGAGAGCTTTTCCAAAGCGAGGCGAGCGATTGCGGTGCCGGAGGCCATTGCCTCCAGGCAGCCCACGTTGCCACAGTTGCATCTCGGCCCATTGAGGTCTATGGTCATGTGCCCCAGTTCCGCGGCGAAGCCGGAAGAGCCCAGAAGTGGCTTGCCTCCCGTGATCACCCCGCCTCCGATACCGGTGCTGATCGTGAGATAGACAAGGTCATCGCTGCCCCTGCCAGCGCCAAACCTGCGCTCACCCAGCGCAGCGAGGTTGGCGTCATTGCCTACCCAAACGGGAAACTGAAGCTCATGTTCAAAGACCTCCTTCAGGGGAGTGTTATACCAACTGAGGAGGTTAGGTGAGGTGAGCAGCACCCCCGTTCCCGGTGTGACCAGTCCGGCAGTAGCCACTCCCATGCCCCTCAACGCAGCCGGGTCGACGTCTGAGAGCATCTCCGTTATGGCGTCCTTGATTCGCCTGATAGCCTGCTCAGGCCCCTGCTCAGAATAGATGGGTGCTGCGTAGCGTCTCAGGAGTTGCCCTTTTTCATCCGCTAAAGCGAGGCGAAACTGTGTACCACCAAGGTCGAGGGACAGAATGAGGTGCTTGCTCTGGCTCAAACTCTGCTCCATGCCCGATTTTCGATAGTATATCATCGGAACTGCTCGCTGTCTAACAAAACCACTGGAATCCTTTACCTACGTTGGTCGTTCGCACCCACCCGCCTGCGGACCCCAGCCGTGAGACAAGCCCCTGCAAGTGCAAAAAATGTCCTGGCTATCGGGGCCATGCTCGTCGGTTGACTGACTGTCGTGCAACTTATAGAATTATAGGCGGGGGTACTCAAGGTGCTGATAGGACAGAAGGTGGTACTGCGGGAGAAGCGGATTAGTGATGCTGCAAACGACTATGCCTGGCGATGTGATGCCGATCTGGCCCGCCTGGACGCGGTATTGCCCATAACGATGCCTTACCGTGAGTTCATGGCTTACTGCGCCCACGAGCTGCAAAGCACGAACAGATGGCGACGCCGGTTTGCTATCGACAGCCTCGACGCCAGTAAGCATATCGGCAACTGTATGCTCTATGACATAGATGAGCAGAGGAGACAGGCGGCACTAGGTATCATGATCGGTGAACGAGAATACTGGGGTAAGGGCTACGGGGCTGATGCTGTAACCACCCTGGTCTCCCATATCTTCAAGGAGACAAATATAGACAGGATTTACCTGAATACCCTGGAAGGGAATGTTAGAGCGCAGCGATGCTTCCGCAAGTGCGGATTCATTGCCTGCGGGCGAGTTATCCAGAGAGGGAACGATTTCATTGTCATGGAGCTGCATCGAAGCTGGCTAAAGTCGATTGAAGATAACGCCACACTGGCACCACAAAGTGCTGACAACAAAACCTACCTGCCGCCTACCACTTGACTCAAGAGGTGGTGGCGGGTATACTACTGCCACTGTCCGGGGGGTGTATGATGAAGGTTTCATGTTCCCAAGAAGATTTGAGCAAAGGATTGGCGGTGGTGGGAAGGGCGGTAGCCACCAGAGCTGTCTTGCCCATCACTAACAACGTTCTAATAGCAACCGAGGGCTCACAACTCAAGTTGGCCGCAACTAATCTTGAGATCGCCATAACCTGCTGGATCGGGGCTACCATCGAGGAAGAGGGCACAATTACAATTCCTGCGAGGCTGGTCACCGATTTCGTCAATTCTCTGCCCAGCGGCCGAATCGATATGATTCTATCTCTTCGTAGCCAGAGCCTTGAGTTGAGGTGTGCCCGTTATGAGGCACATGTCAGCGGACTGGACCCTGCTGATTTCCCACCCATCCCCAAGATTGCCGAAGGGGTGACCGTCAAGATAAAGCCCGAGGAACTCAGGATGGCGATCAACCAGGTGGTGTTTGCTGCAGCATCGGAGGAGTCGCGGCCTGTTCTTACCGGCGTTGATGCCGAGTTCGACGGCGATCAACTTACCCTGGCCGCCGCCGATGGCTTTAGACTGGCGGTGCGCAAGTTGACTTTGGATACCCCCGTGGGCGAGAAGATATCTGTCATTATCCCAGCACGCTCCCTCGCAGAGCTAAACCGCCTCATCACCGACCAGCAAGAGCCCGTGGAGTTCACCATCAACCCCAAGAAGAGTCAAACGATTTTTCGGCTGAGAAACGCGGAGATGGTGTCGCAGCTAATTCAGGGCACCTTCCCCAACTATGAGCAGCTCATCCCCCAATCCTATTCTACCAGAGCCGTGGTTAAGCTCTCTGAGTTCTTAATGGCGACAAGGAGCGCCTCCATCTTCGCTCGGGATGGCAGCGGCATTGTACGGCTGCAGCTAATGCCCAAGGATGGAAAAGGAAAGATCGCTATCTCAGCAAGAGCCGAAGAGGTTGGGGACAACCTGGGAGAGGTTGATGCCGTTGTGGAAGGAGAGGAAGCCAAGATCGCCTTCAATAGCAAGTATTTGATGGACGTCCTGGGCGTCCTCACCGAAGAGGAGGTAGCCCTCGAGGCCACCACATCCTCGAGCCCCGGTGTCATCCGCCCCGTAGGGAAAGACAATTACATCCACGTGGTCATGCCCATGTTCGTCCAATGGTAGCCACTTGATGCCAAGGTAAAAAGGGGCGCCACTTAGGGGCAAATTCTAGGCCTTTTGGAGCATCAGGGCGC
>SOKG01000175.1 GCA_004376205.1 Dehalococcoidia bacterium
GATCCTGGTGGCCAGGAATTGCTGCATCTCCTTTAACATCTCGCGGCAGAGCTCTGTACCCATGTGGCGAATCGGGGTGGGAATCAGCCTTAAGCTGGCCAATTCTGCCTTTCGCGCCAGTTGCTCTACACCGGGGCCAACCCCATAGACCTTGTTCGGGGCACCGAACTTAAGGTAGATACCATCAACATAGCGGATCAAATCGGCGGTCTTCTCAGCCCCCAGATAACTTTCGAGTTGACCACCTACTTGGGGAGACAACGTCAACTTGCCATCGCTAAACGCCCCGGCACCACCCCACCCGCTTACCAGGCCGCAGGGAGAGCACGGTGGACAGCTTAGCTCCTTGCCGATAATAGGGCACTCGCGGAGATGAAGGGCCTTACCTTTTTCCAGGACTAGAATGCTGAGGTCAGTTTCTTGAGTGAGTTCTAACGCAGTGAAAATACCCGCCGGACCGCTGCCGACGATGATCACATCGTATTTGTTTCGCATCGACTTTACCAAGAACGATTCTAAATCGCCATCTGTGCCTTGTCAAACTGACTGCTGTCGCCTCCCCCGTGGATTCCATTAGTTATCGTCTGTCGCATGGTTGCGCGTAAGATTCCTTGGACTGTGGTGTCGGCCCGAATGAAATTGACTCGCACAGGGCACAGTGATAGAATTGAATCAGGGGAAAAGGAATGCCTCTCTATGAATACCTCTGTCCCGAGTGTGGGCTTGAGTTTGAGTTGCTTCGTCCCATGAGCCAAGTCAATGAGGGAGCGCCTTGCCCTCGTTGCAATAATGGAGCCAGGCGGGTACTGTCCACCTTTGCCGCCTTCTCCAAGAGTTCGAGCGGGACTTCAGCTCCCGTAGGTGGTAGCAGCGGTTGCAGCACCTGCTCCACCAGCGATTGCTCCAGTTGCCACTAGGGCCTAAGATTCACCTTCCCCGTTTGAGTGCAGCAGCGCCTTCTTGTAGTTCGCCTTACCCCTGAGCGCCAAAACGCCCCAGGCAACCCCGCCGATGATTATTGCTTCCCCGATTGCTGCTGCCGCTACGAATAAGGCGGCATCATTGAAGAATCCTTGAGGGAATATCAAAAGCAGCTTGTCTCCCGGAGAGAGCTGCCATAGCTCGTTGCTGAAGCTCACCAGGTGAAACAACAGGAAGAGGCTGTCGAAGGCAATGACTGCCCAGACTCCGAGGACGGCGAGCAGAGCAATTGTAGCCCCACTTCCCCAGATCAAGCGCCTTGCAAGACCCCGCCAGAAAGCGCCCCGTCGCAACACGAAGTTGATGACTATGTAGACAACAATGTAAGCCAGGGAGGCCAGTTGGAGGCGATAGGCCAGTTGTATCAGACCTTTGACATCCTTCAGATGTGTCACCTCATGCTCTTCGAAGAGACCTATGTCAAGCAATTCCTCGTCTGAGTTGAAGTAGGTGATCATTTGGTCAGCAACACTGAGCAACTCTTCGTTATCCAGCCCTGTTGCTGCACTCACTTCGTATTTATTGAAGCCATACTCGTAGAGGCGGATATCGTTGGCGGCAAACCTCAGGTCGGTGGTGAGAAGCAGCATGGGGATGCAGATGACGAATAGGATACTCGTTATTGCTATCAGTGCCTTCATCGAATCCCTCTTGCCTGAGGGTATGGTAGCTGAGTACCATTTGCCTTGTCAAGGCGAGAGGCGCGCTATATAATGGCCAGAGAGGCAGAGAACGTGAACAGGAACGACGCGTATGCCATACTGGCAGGGAAGCATGGCTATCAGGATTCGGTTCGTTATCGGCGTATTCTGGAATACGTGATGACCCCAGGGCAGGCTGAACTTGTTGCCCTTCTGCCTATGAAATTTGAGCAGTTGTCAGACAAGCTCGGCACGGATGTGGCAGCAGTGAAAAAGGAGCTGGAAGCTTTGTATGGAAAAGGGGTGATCTTCGCCAGGGGCCTGGAGAACCTGGAGGAAGCCACATTTGCCCTTGCTGTTGTGCAGCTTCATGACATAACCATGTGCTCTTTCGACGTTGACCCGGTCCGCGATCGAAAGCTATTCGAGCTGTGGGACGATTTCTGCGTGGAGGAATGGGACCCCGACCAGGTTAATAGTTGGGAAAGAGGAGAGCAGCCCCAGGGGAGGATTGTCCCTGCCTATAAGGCGATCCTCAGCAGCCCTGAGATACTGCCCTGGGAGGACATGAGGGAGATAATAAAATCGGCTCGCACGATAGCGGTTACCTACTGTACCTGCCGCAGGCGAAAGGAGGCGGTGGGCAAGAAGTGCCGCAGTTCCCACGCCGCTGTCGATATCCAATTCAATCTAAGTGCGGAGTATCTAATAAGCCGAAACGCGGGTAAGAGATTTTCCACCGATGAAGCTTTAGCCTTGGTAGACCAATGTGAGGAACTCGGACTGATTCACACCTGCGAGAACTCGACGCGCATGAGACCCCGCTGGGGGATGTGCAACTGCTGTACCGATTGCTGCATGATCTATGAGCCTCTGAACAGATTTCGGGTGCCGGTCACTAAATGTGTTGCCAAAAGCAGGTACGAGGCCTGGGTCGATCAAGACCTTTGTAACGGGTGCCAGGACTGCACGGATTGGTGCGCGTTCGATGCTATCGAAATGGTGAAGCCAGAAGGCTCAAAGAAATACAGGGCTTCTGTCGACCCCGCGAAGTGCATGGGGTGCGGAATTTGCGTGCTCAAGTGTGAGCCTGAGGCGTTGAGTCTGCAACTGGTAAGGCCGGCGGAACACATCCCGCAAGCGCAATAGTCATAGGCAGAGGAGAGTTTATGGAGCATGACCTTGGCAGCTTCGACACCCTCGAGCATATCGTCGCCAGGCTGAGGGCACCTGACGGATGTCCCTGGGATCGGGGGCAGACTCATGCCTCGATCAAGCCCTATCTGATCGAGGAAGCCTATGAGGTGCTACAGGCGCTGGATGACGAGAATAGTAGCAAGCTCTGCGAAGAGCTAGGTGATCTGCTTTTGCAGATTCTGCTGCATGCCCAGATAGCCAACGAAGCTGGGGAGTTTACCATGAGGGAAGTGACTCAGGGCATTGCCACCAAGCTCATCCGCCGCCATCCCCACGTTTTCGGCGAATCTAATGCGAGTGATGCCGAAGAGGTAGCGCTGGAATGGGAGACGCTGAAGCAAGACGAACGCAAGCCGGGCGATTCCCTGCTTTCCACCGTGCCTAAAGGAATGCCGGCGCTGAGCTACAGCCATTCGATTCAGCGCAGAGCCGCTGGGGTTGGCTTCGATTGGAAAGAACTCGGGGATGTGGTGGAGAAGCTGGCCGAGGAGGTAGAGGAGCTGCAGAGAGCCAGCACATGGCAGCAAAAGATCCACGAGTTTGGAGACATCCTGTTCGCACTGGTCAATATCGCCCGCTGGCAGGGGGTGGACCTTGAGGAAGCATTGCGCCTTGCCAACGAGCGGTTCTGCCGGCGCTTCCGCTATATGGAGGAAAATTGCCGCGAGCGAGGAATTTCCCTGCGCGACCTCTCCTTCGATGAGCAGAACGCCCTGTGGGATGAGGCCAAGGAGAAGACTGAAGGCTGAGTTTGAATTCACAGCCTCAACTACACCAACGTTGGCTTCAAATCACCTGGCTTACACACCTTCAGCTATGGAACGGGGAGTAGTTGCGAAGACGGAGGCTTTGCTCGGAGAGTTCAAGAGCGCCTCTATCCTTTCCACAATTTCCGATCGCTGTGGGTCTTTCTCCCAGGCTTTCCAGTCACGCAGATTTTCCCAGGTGCTGATCACCAGATGGGTGCCCGGGCGATCGATGGCGAACAGCGTTTCCCCGGATACATAGCCTGGCTGGTGGATGGCCTTGGCCCTCAAGTCCTTCAGCAACTCTGCTAGCTCTCCCTGGTTGTCGGGGCTCACAGACCGTTCGATAATCACTTTTACACCCATCGTGCCCTCCCTTGTGCTATAGTTTGTGAAAGGGTTGTCTTCTCGGGTATACCTTCATTGATTGCCGGTAGCTAGGTAAATCAAGCATGAATCATAACACTTGGAGGGCCCAAGTGCAATATCTGACTATCGTCTTCGGCACTATAGGGCCATTAAGCAACATCAGACAGAATAATCAGGGGGAAGAAAGAGTCGGGCTGAGAGGGTTTGGGCCTGCGACCTCCACGTATCGAGTAGACGGGGCCGATACCTGGCATTTCACCGCTTGGCAGTCATTATGATTCTTCTAAGGGGATATTCTTCTCCTCCCAGTCGGCTAGGGACTAGCTTCTCATCGCCGGGGCGTGCTTCCCAGGCTTTGTCTACTTCGGGCATCTCACCAATGACTCTTAGAAGCGGGGTGGGAGTTTCTACAAAGATTCTAATCGTGATGCCCTTATCTACCGAGCCTCCCAGATTCAAGACATTCACGTAGGGAATTTGTTTCATGGTCTTGTGGATCTGCAGCATTTGATCCAAACCTATGGGAGGCGGGAGTGCCAATTCTACATGGCCTTCGAAAAGGGCAAGATTTTCCCCTTCGTCTTGGCCAGGTGAGGGCTGCTCCTGCGGCTCTTCGGTTATCGTCTCAATTGGCACCTGTCTGGCTGCTTCTGTTTCAGGGGGCTCAGATACCGTGGTCTTCTTCTTCATTGATATGGCTGGTGGTTTTTCAAGGCCCTCTACGAGGGAAAGTAGATTCTGATGAATTCTCTCAAATACCTCTTCAACCTTATCTTCTCGTATCTTCTTATTCTTGGCTGTCGTGAGTAGCCGCGCAGCTTCCCGCTTAACAGTCCGAGCATTGTCCTTAGCCTTCTTCTTCACCTCGTCCAGGATCTGGCTGGCAGTCTGCTCTGCTTCGGAAGGGATCTGAGTGCCGTCCTCAGCCTGCTTCTTTGACTCCTCTACAATCTGGCCACCGCTCCGTTCGGCTTCGTTCCTGGCCTCCTCTGTGATTTGGCTGGCCCTCTGTTCGGCTTCGGCGACAAGCTTGCGGACGTCGTCCTCAGCCTTGTGCTTCGCCTCGTCTATGATGTTGCGGGCAGTCTCGTCAGCTTGAGCGAGAATCCTGATCGCGTGCTCCTCAGCCCTCTTGGCCTCGTCCAGGGTCTGGCTGCCGGTCTGCGCGGCTTCGGAAACAACTCTGCCAGCGTTCTCCTCAGCTTTGTTTCTTGCCTCCTCTATGATCTGGCTGGCATTTTCTTTGGCTTCGGCGATAATACTGGCTGCGTAGTTCTCAGCCTGCTTCTTCGCTTCGTCTACCATCTGGCTGGCCTTTTCTTCAGCTTGGGAAACAATGGTGCCAGCGTCATCGCCAGCTTTGTTCTTGGCCTCCTCTATGATCTGGCTGGCCTTCTCTTCAGCTTGGGAAACAAT
>SOKG01000212.1 GCA_004376205.1 Dehalococcoidia bacterium
GCCATCAGGAGATATATCCAGAAACCGGACAGGCTGGACAACATCCCCGCCGATGCCATCGGCCTATCTCTGATATTCATCATCGTGGTCACCGGGTTCATACTGGAGGGGCTTCGTATCGCAGTCACAGCGGACAACTATCAATCACTCGGAGTATCGTCGCCAGACATAATATGGGGATGGGCTCAGTGGTCCTTCCTGGGCTACGGCTTTGCCAGAGCCTTCGAGGGTGGTGCTCACTTACTCGGTTGGTATCAGGGCCTCTGGTGGTTCCACTCGCTGCTCGTATTCGGGGCGATTGTCTATATAGCCCTTGCCTTCCCCAAGCTAACGCACATCGTCGTGGCTCCGGTCAATGCGTTTTTCAGGTCAACTATGCCCAAGGGCGCGCTTAGAACAATCGAGCTGGAGGAAGCTGAAACGTTCGGCGCCGCCAACATCCAGGACTTCACCTTCAAGGATTTGCTCGACCTGGATTCCTGTACGCGTTGCGGCCGCTGCCAGGACAACTGTCCCGCTTATCTCAGTGGAAAGCCCCTTTCCCCCAAAAAGGTAGTCCAAGACCTTAAAGCCCTTTTGACTGAAAGGGGGCCTGTTCTCCTGGGCAGCAAAGCTGGCGATAACCCCGGGGAAAATGGCCGCCAGATGATTGGAGACGTCATACTGGAGGACGAGATTTGGGCCTGCACCACCTGCCGTGCCTGTCACGAACAGTGCCCGGTTTTCATCGAGCCCATCAATAAGATAATAGAGATGCGACGCAATCTGGTGCTGGAGCAGACTCAGTTCCCTGAGACTGCTATGGGAGCCCTGAGAAGCATGGAACAGAGGGGACATCCCTGGCGAGGCACCATGGCCACGAGAACAGACTGGGCAGATGGCCTTAATGTTAAGCAACTATCAGAAGACAGTAACGTGGACGTGCTCTTCTGGGTTGGCTGCACCGCAGCCCTCGAAGAAAGAAACATGAACGTTGCCAAAGCCGTAGCGAAGGTGCTCCAGGCAGCAGGTGTTAGCTTCGGCATATTGGGCACCGAGGAGAACTGCTGCGGCGAACCTGCTCGCAGAATTGGTAACGAATACCTGTTCCAAATGCTCGCTCAGCAGAACATCGAGACCCTTAAAGGCTATGGAGTAAAGAAGATCGTTACCGCCTGCCCTCACGGCTTCAACACTATTAAGAACGAGTACCCTCAATTTGGCGGCAGTTTTGAGGTCTGGCACCACACCGAGTTCATTGCCGAGCTGCTCAAACAGGGCAAAATACCTCTCGCCAGGAGCCTGGACAAGAAAATCACATATCACGATTCCTGTTATCTCGGCAGGTACAATGAGATATATAAGCAGCCGCGACAAATCCTGCGTGCAGTTACCGGGGCAAGCCCGGCCGAAATGGAGCACCGAATGAGTAAAGGCCTCTGCTGCGGTGGTGGCGGCGGTAGAATATGGATGGAAGAGCAGATCGGCAGACGGATGAATCAGATTCGTACCGAGGAGGCTATCAAAACTAACGCTGAAGTATTGGCTTCGGCCTGCCCCTTCTGCATTCAGATGTTTGAAGACGCCATCAAGGCGGTGGAAGCGGAGGGAACTCTCAAGGCCATGGACGTCGCTGAGATAATCGCCCAGGCCATCGAGTGAGGGTTCAGCTATCAGCGTTCAGTTTTTTCAGATGAAAAGGTCACAGAATCCCCCTTAGCCCCCCTTTAGAAAAGGGGGATTTGCTGAAAGCTGACGGCTGAACGCCTGCAACTGCTATAGCCTCGCCCATTCTCTGCATTTCATCCCCAAGTAATCAAAGACGGCCCGCAAAATATGTATCGGGGCTTTCCATTGTCCGGTTATGCGCGAGTAATCCCACACGATCTTGGGAAGCCAAATGACGAAATATAGCCCAGAACTGGCAAGCTGGAGCTTGGTGAAATGCTTGTCGGCAAAGATGAAGCGACCCCTCGCAGCATAATAAAGCGGCTGCCCCTTGAGCCTTTGCTTCTTGCTGCTTCCCCACCCCTTGTGCCAAATTCCGGACCCCGGAACATAAAGGACTTTGTAGCCACTTCTGACAGCCCTGACACAAAGGTCTGCATCCTCCCATCCAAAGAAAAACCTCTCATCAAGCATACCTACAGTGCGCAGTAAGTCACACGAGATGACCATAAAGCACGAACAAATCCAATTAACCTCCACCTTTTCATCGAACTGACCCCGGTCGACCTCCCCGCTTCCTCTAATGAGAGTGTTCCCAGTTCGGTAATCTATAGTGCCGCCGGCAAACCATATTTGCTGAGGAAACTCGTAGCAGCAGATCTTGCCGCCAGCAATCCCAACCTTCTCGTCACTTTGGGCGACGCCAACCACCTCCTCGAGGAAATCGGGAGTGACTACGGTATCATTGTTCAACAGCACGATGTAATCCGCTCCCCTATCCAAGGCGTCCCTTATGCCCACATTGCAGCCTTTGGCAAAGCCAAAGTTCTTCTCATTCTCGATCAACCTTATACTGTCACCAAACCTTTCTCTCAGGAGCCTGGCATCATCCCCCTCCGAACCATTATCAACCACCACCACCTCAAAATTGGGATAAGTCCCTTGCCCCAGAGACTCCAGGCATTCCGCGCTGTCGGCGAAGTTGTTCCAGTTTACAAGGATGATTGAGACTTTGGGCGATGACATCGAGGACGCCCCCTGGCTCCCTTTCTAGCCACAGCGACTATGTATCCTGAAGATATATGCTCACCGTCTTTGAACTCGTGCACTCCGCAGTCTCGCTCCACGGAATTATCAGCCAGGCTAACATCACACTGTCCGTACAGGCTGATATCGCCAAAGTATCTGCTGAGCAAACGGCGGAATTCCTCCAGCCAGAACTCCTTCACATGGAAGGGATTCAAAGGTCTTGCAGAGTCAGGCGAGAAAACCCTCCTATTGGGAGTTGAACAGATTAACAAACCGTTATCTTTCAGTACTCTCTTGCACTCGGCCAAAAACTTCCTGTACGGTCTAATATGCTCCAATGTCTCAAAAGAGACAACGACATCAAAAGAATAGTCAACAAAAGGCAACTTGACGCCATTTGCGCATACAAAGCTCACCCTCTCACTATCACCGAACCAATCCTGTGCATAGTTTGCCGCCTCTATTGACAAGTCCACTCCTGTTACCGTCCGCGCCCCATTTTCCACCAGATAATCCACCCCGTAACCGGTACCGCAGGCCACATCCAAAACATCCCTGTTCTCGGTCAGGGTTGCGGCAAAAATATACCTGTCCATATGCTCTTTATAGATCTCTTGAGGGGTCTTACCCGGCACGACGCGTTCGCCGGTGAATTCCATCTCAGCTCCCCACGTTCATCGGCGCTCAGCTAGCGACTTCCTATATTCTATCACACAAGCAATGTGGATAGATGAGTAGAAATTACGAAGAGTTTACAGGTAGATTACAATTCAGGTCAGAATGAACAACTCAGGCAGGTGAGGCACCTGGATATCGCCAGCGGTCGCACTCCTTCTACGATATACCCCCCAGGCAAAAGGAATGCCGAAGCCACTAGTGGCTTCGGCTACCGTTGCTCCTGGCGGGGACTGTTCCGATCAGGTTTAGCCTAGTTTCGCCAAGAAGTATCCCAGGCCGGCTTTGGTGAGAACAATCTGTGGGTGGCTGGGGTCTGTTTCCAGCTTCTCCCGCAGGCGCCTGATATGAACCCTGAGGCTGTCTACAGACCCAGGATAGTCGTCACCCCATACCTCCTCAGCAAGACCGATGTAGGTTGCCACACGACCTCCCATTCTCATCAAGTAGTGAATAATATGAGCTTCGATGGCTGTAATGTTTATCTCCTCTTTTCCATACAAAAGCTGGCGTGTGGATGGATTAAAGAGCAGTGAGCCAAAAGAGAGGGGCGACTCGTCGACGAGATTGTCGCGGTCGCGTATCCTGGCCTTTACCCGTGCCAGGAGCTCAAGCTGTCCACAGGGCTTGACTACGTAATCGTCCGCTCCCCACTCAAGCCCCCTGACTATACTGGCTTCCTCTGCCTTTATGGTGAGGATGATAATGGGGACAGAGGAGAAGGAGCGGACTTCCCTTAACACCTCGAAGCCGCTTATGTCGGGAAGCCCCAGATCAAGGATGACAATATCGGGGTCTTCACTCTCCGCCAACTCTATCCCTTTCCTTCCCAGGTGAGTGGACACTAACTGGGCCTCAGGCCAGCGTATCCGGAAGGACAGGGAAACAGACTCTACGATCTCCGGGTCATCTTCAATAATCAGCGCCTTCACAGCTACCCTCTGTTTTCACGATTCGGGGGTTTATCTCACGCGCCCCCGCCTTTCTTTCGCCATCACCCGCCTGCCACGCTCAGGCAAAGGGGTGTCTCCTGCATTGACTACACCCGTGCCCGCCACAGAGGTCTGCCCATCAGTGAGAGTAGAGCAGAAAGTGGGCAACATATTGTCACGAATCGGGCGCAGGTTCCAACCCGCTTATCCCAGCCGATTGGTGCTGGAGATTATAAGGCACTGATCAAGAATTTGCAATAACTGTGCATTTTGCCAACAGCTCTATCCGTAAAGACCCTCAAAGGTAAAGTGGAGCTAATATTTCTATCTCAGAGGTCGTTTGCTGGAATGGGTCATTTTCACCCACCCCACACGGGAGTTCGGTTCCCCACCCCGCCAAGTGCCCCCTACATCCTGTTAGCAAATAGCGTTCGAAGTCACTTCCAGCGTGCTCCTTTCCAACAGAGTGGACATTCGGCAACAGGCGAAAAAGGGCGGGTAGATGGAAAGCAAAAATATGTGGACAACCCTGACGAAAAAGTATATACTTCGAAGCCAAGGATAAGAGACTCACACTGTTTGAGTCAAAAGCATTATTTTTCCGTAGGGTCTCTGAAGGAGGGGTTATGGGAAATAAGAGCGTGAAGCAGTTGTGGGGACAGGATTTCAAGATAGTCAAAGAAGGGCTGGATGCGGCGCAAGTAGTAGCCTTTGTCAATGGTATTACGAAGCAAAAAGAGGCAGGAGTAAGAGAGGAAGCCAGGAGAAAGGCCGAGGCCGAGGCAACCGGGATTCTTACCCAATCCCAACAAAGAGGCCGCCAGCTAATAGAGGAGGGCAGAAAGAGGGGAGAGGCTGAAGCAAGACTCTTGTTTATCGAAGCGGAACAGAAAGCCCGCCAGGTTATAGCGGAGGCGAGAAAGAAAGCCAAGCCCGAAGCAAGCAAGGTGGTCGCCGAAGCCGATCGGAAAGGCAGCCAGATCATTGAGGAGGCAAGAAGGAA
>SOKG01000150.1 GCA_004376205.1 Dehalococcoidia bacterium
CCTCCTCACCGCGCCGAAGAGGGCGACAGTCGAGAGCAATGTGCTTGGCATTAACCATGCCAACCTCAGAAAGCTCCAACCTCCATTCTAGAAAGCGACGGGCTAATCTGAAGCCCAGCTTAGAGAGCAAATTCCTGGCGGCGACATTGTCCCCCGGGATGCTCCCCTGGACTACTCTCGCCCCTAAGGATGAAGCACGGCGCTCCGCGGCGTAGAACAGTCGCGTGGCCAGGCCCTTCCTGCGGTACTCCGGGTGTACCAGGCAATTGAGCACGACTCGCCCGATGCCCAGCTCCGGCGTAACATTCACGTAGCCTATGACCTTTCCCCCTGCCTCTGCTACAAACAGATCGCTTTCCGGGGAATAGTTTGGCCGACCCAGGCCCTCGCGCAGGACACGTGGCGAAGTACAGTACCCAGCCCCATCAAGCCCTTCTGCCTCAACGTGGAGCTGAACGTAGCTGTTGAAGTCATCGGGGCGGTAGTTTCTCAGTATGTAATGTGGAGCGCTCATCTAAGGAAATTGTAGCAGCTTGATGTATAGTATACAATTGACAGGGACCTCAGGCCGAGGAGATTTGTTTGATGGCAAAGCCAGCTCAGGTGATGGTGGTTACACCCCATCCAGACGATGCGGAATTCGGCGTCGCGGGAACAGCGGCTCGCTGGGTTAGAGAAGGCAGGGAGGTCATATACGTGGTGTGCACCAACGGCGATAAAGGGGCCAGCGATGTCAATGTGAAGCCAGGGAAACTGGTGAAAACCCGGGAGCAGGAGCAACTGGCCGCAGCCAACATGTTAGGAGTGAGGGAGGTTGTATTCCTGCGCCATCCGGATCAGGGGCTGGAGGATACACCCGAGTTCAGGAAACAGCTCGTTCGCCTGATAAGAATGTATCGGCCTGAGACCGTGGTGACCGCTGACCCCTACCGTCGCTACTTCTGGCACCGGGACCACCGAATCACCGGCCAGGTTACCCTGGACGCGGTTTTCCCCTATGCCAGGGACCATCTCGCCTACCCTGAGCTGATGATGAATGGACTTCAGCCGCACAAGGTCAGAGAAATGCTGTTCTGGGGCTCGGAGGACGTAAACTGGTGCTCCGATATCACCGACACTTTCGACACCAAGATGGCCGCCCTGCTGTGCCACCAAAGCCAGGTAGGCCAAATCCCTTCCTCACTGTTGGAAGGGTGGCTCAGACAGCGGTGTAAGGAGATGGCTGAGGGACGGGATTTTGAACTGGCAGAGGGCTTCCACCGGGCAGAGGTACTGTACTAGCCCGATAACCCCGATGCGAAACGGGCTACGATGAAAGCCAGAGGACATCCCCGCACAGGTTGGGAGCGTGGGGCCGGGAGGAAAAGACAGCGAATTCTTCCTTCTCTTTCTTCAGCACTGTAGAATCGCCATGGCCAGGATGTACCCGGGTGTCATCGGGCAATGGGAAAATCTTATCAGTAATGGATTCGATTATCCGCTTCAAGTCGCCAGGCGTGTTCGTCCTGCCCGGGCCGCCCGGGAATATGGTATCGCCCGATATCAAGTATTGACCTGTCAGGAAGCACACACTGCCGGGCGTGTGCCCCGGCGTATGCAACACCCTTAGTCTTACACTCCCAAAGGATACTTCTCCGCCGTCGTCCAGCAGGACGTCCGGAGGGGAGGGCAAATTGCCAGCGTCCAATGGGTGGGCCGCTACGGGGATCTCCAGCCTGGATTTGAGTTCAGAGAGAGCGCCAACATGATCTATGTGGCCGTGGGTCATCAAAATGTACCTCGGATTCGTCCCTTTCAATCGCTCCACAATCCGGTTTGCCTCCCCGGGCGCGTCAACCAGCACGCTATCCCCCGTTGCTCTGCATACTATGATGTAGGCATTGGTGCCGAAAGGCGCTAGTTCGAGCTTCTCGATCTGGGTCCGGTCATCCCTTTCTACGATTGGCATTTTCTACACCACGCAGCTAGTCGGACGCTTATGTCGCCAGAGCCTTTATTGAATGTGAATGCCGAGGGGTCTGGACAGCGTTAGAGGTTAAAATTGTCTGATGCGCCCGGTTTGTTGCTGCACCTCAGGCTGGAGCATCCTTGACTGGTGAGCCAATATACTTGCGAGCAACCGTCCGGAAATGAGACCCGTAGACAGCGAGGGCCATGGACAGCGGGAAAGAGCGAGGATGCCTCAACAGGGTCGAAACAAAGAATCTCCAGTATTGCCTCCTCCCCCTCTCCTTAACGCCCAAGAACCACATGGACCTGATAAATGCCCGGATATGCCAAAAACGGATCTGTGATAGCCGCTTTGTTCTCTGAGGCTTGTACTCTTTGAACAATATCTTGACCCGCCTGTAGTACTCCTTGGGCGAGTAAATCGTAGACATAATATGCCGATAGCCATTAATGAGCATTTCGCGGTCCATCTTGGGAATGAAGTTCATGGAGCAGTCGGTATTGTCGCCCGAGATGTTGATGTTGTCTAATAGGCGGTTCTCCTTTTTCAGGCGCTGGTATAGCCTGGTCTCAGGGGGTGCATTCAGCAGACCGACCATAGCAGTAACGATCCCGGTCCCTTGAATGAAGTTGATCATGCTTTTGAAGATGGAGTCTGGATCACTATCAAATCCCAGAATAAATCCCCCCTGCACTTGCAAGCCGTAATTTTGAACCTTCTTAACTGAAGCAACTAGGTCACGCCCCCTATTTTGATTCTTGCTACACTCAGCCAGACTCGCCTCATTCGGGGTTTCAATGCCAATAAACACTGTGTCGAACCCGGCCTCGGCCATCAATCGCATTAACTCTTCATCATCAGCAAGGTTTATGGACGCTTCCGTGAGTAGCCCATGGGGGTATTTTCTCTCCTTCTGCCACTGGATTAGTGCCGGCAGGATCTCTTCCTTCAGTTTTCTCTTATTGCCGATAAAGTTATCATCGACAATGAACACACCCTCCCGCCAGCCCCGGTTGTATAACGCGTCGAGCTCCGCCAGGATCTGGGCTTTACTCTTGGTTCGCGGTCTGTTCCCGTTCAGTATGATGATATCGCAGAACTCACAATTGTAGGGACATCCCCGAGAATACTGAAGACTCATCGTGGTGTATTTGTTCAAGTTCAGAAGGGACCACAGCGGCAGAGGGGTTCTACTGAGATCCGGTCGTTCTTTCGATGTGTAGATTTGCTTGGCACATCCCTTTTCCAGGTCTTCCAGAAAAGGCGGAAGGGTAACCTCGGCCTCATCAAGCACCAAATGGTCCACTTCCTCGAATTCTTCATACGCGGCAGTGAAAAGAGGTCCGCCGGCAACCATCTTAGCGTTAAGCTTCTTACATCTCCTGATAACCTCTCCCACCGAGTTTCTTTGCACCACCATAGCACTGATAAACACATAGTCAGCCCACCTGATGTCTTCGTCTTTGAGGGGCGTTGCATTCATATCCACCAGCTTCATGTCCCACTCCTGGGGAAGCATCGCAGCTACAGTCAATAAGCCCAGAGGCGGAAAAGCTGCCCTTTTGGCAGCGATTCTAAGCGCATGCCGGTAACTCCAGAAGGTATCTGGATACTGTGGATAGACTAAGAGTATTTTCAACCTAGTCTCCTCTGCGTTACGCCGTTAATACCGTTTTGGATTCTAGTTTAGCTTATAGATTTTTTTGCTTTTGTCAACAGTTAGCTTCACCAAGTTTAGCACAAACCTCATCCGAAAGTGAAACCCGGCGCTCTGCATATCCAGGCTTCACCGGTTCTCGGACATTTCGTCCTTGCCTTGACGACTCCCAGAGCCTATGATAGAAATATCTGGTCGCTGAAGCTGAAAGAGCTATTCCCTATCGCACCCTCTTCAACTTTAGGAGGTGTTCTAGTGTATTGGTTGTATCTCGCCTTAGCGATTGTCCTGGAGGTCTGTGGGACCACCAGCATGAAGTTATCCGACGGGTTTTCGAAGCTGACTCCTTCTGTACTGATATTCATCTTTTATGGACTCTCCTTTGCCGCTTTCGTCTTCGCCCTGAAACGTATAGATGTGAGTGTCGCCTATGCCATATGGGCCGGGTTGGGGGTTCTCTTGATAGGCGCTATCGGCATCGTGTACTTCAAGGAGCCGGTAAGCGCCCTGAGAATCGCTTCAATGGCCCTTGTCATAGGCGGCGTGGTCGGCTTGTATTCCAGCGGAGTGAGTCATTGAAGGAAATGTCCCCATGTACTACCAGTATCCTGATGGCTCCTGTAGAGACCTCGAGTCCAGGCGCAAGGGAGGTATCCCCAACCGGAAGCCCAAATCTGAGCTGAACGGCATTCCGTCATAAAGTGTGGTATATTGCTGGGAGAAAGGGTCCCATTAAGAGTTGAGACGGAATGAAATTATGTGAGAATGGGAGGGGATAATGTTCGCACCTAGCCATATGGCGGTAGGAGCTCTTTCCCAGGCAGGCCTAAGGCGAAAACTGCCAACGGCAGTGGTTGCCTTTGCGAGCGCCGCCATCCTCGATAGCACGACGATGTGGCATGCTCCCTACCCCTGGCCATCAGGCTCCCCTGTCATCCTTCATATCCTCCCCTATCCTCACGATGCGCCAAGCATTCTCACCCTTATCGCATTGGTTGTCGCCACCGTCGCAGTGGGCTGGTTGCTGCGCCACTACTGGTGGGGGATGGTGTGGGCTCTAGCTCCAGACATCATTGACTGGCTCATTCTGAAGCCGATAACAGGGCAACATCCTATACACGATTGGTTTTCCTGGCTCACAACCCCCTGGGGATTTGGCCTGGAGATGGCATTCCTCGCTGTTATCGTCGTCGTACTGCTGAAGAGAAGGCGCACCCTGCCTACGAAGGAGAGCCCGAGCCATTCAAGGGGACTATTGCACAACTGATGCCAAGTGTGCTAATGTCTGGCAGGAGAACATCACCTAGCGTTGTCTCTCCAGACTGACTATCGAGGAAGGAGGGCCTAAGGCCGCTCGTCGCTATGAAATGGCTGGGACGGATATTCACCACGATACTAACCATTCCCATGATCATCAGCTTCATCCTACTGCTTATCATCGTGCTACTGCTTGCACAGGTAAACGACACCGCGCTTAGCCCCGGCTTCTACAACCACCAGATGCGGAAGGCGGATATGTACAACTTCGTCTACGACGAGCTTTTGCCAGTGGCGCTGGATGAGGCAGAGGAGGAGATGGATGATTCATCGAATTTCACCATGGACATATCCGCCATCAAGGGCGATATCG
>SOKG01000038.1 GCA_004376205.1 Dehalococcoidia bacterium
TTTTACCTTCCGTATTCAGCCAGTGTCAAAGCTACCAGCTTCTTGGCAGCCCCAGCCCCAGCGTGCAGATAAGGTTTCTCATGATCTCCGAAGTGCCCCCAGCCATGTTCAGGCCGGGGCACAACTGATATTCCTTTTCGAATCTGCCCTGCAGCGGCGCCCATCTGGACTCCTTTACCTGCCCGTAGAGTCGCATGATCTCGCTACCGGTATAGGTGAAGCGCTGCACCAGCTCGGTAGCGAGAACCTTTGCCGCTGCGGCCAGGGGGGCGGCCATTACCAGGCCGCTTTTGATCTGACTCCAGACTATGGAGTACGAGAAGGCTCGACCCGCTTCGATCTCGATCGCCAGCTGGGCCAAGCGATGTCGGACGATCGGGTTCTCGGACAGGACCTCGCCACCCCGCTTTGACTCCCTGCAAAACTCGACCAGCTCCTCCAACTCTCGCCTCAGAAAGGAAAACAGCTCGATCATGGAGCGCTCGAAATTTGAAGTCATCTGTGAAGCTATCCAGCCCTGGTTCTCCTCACCGACTCTGTTGCGTGCCGGGACGCGAACATCATCGAGGAAGACCTCGTTGAAAAGGTGCGAGCCTTCCAGGTTCAGGATGGGCCTGATAGTAATGCCGGGTGTCTTCATATCGACCAGGAAGAAGGAAAGCCCCCGGCTTCTCTTCTCCTCGGGGTTTGTCCTGGCGAGCATAAAACCCCAGTCGGTGCGGTGAGCGCCGCTGCTCCATGTCTTCTGACCGTTGACTATGTAATCGCCACCGTCCCTTACGGCACGGGTGGTGAGCGAAGCTAGATCGGAACCAGCCTCAGGCTCGCTCCACAATTGAGTCCAGAACAGCTCACCCCGCGCTATGGGAGGCAGGTGTTCCCTCTTTTGCTCTTCGTTTGCGCTGACAAGAAGGGTGGGGGCCAGCAGAGCTATACCCCAGTGATCGACTCCTGCCCCCCTGTGGTAGCCCATGACGTCATTGAAGATGAACTGCTCTATAAGGGAAGCCTCCTGACCACCGTATTCCCTGGGCCAGGGACGGGAGAGCCAGCCCTTTGCTGCCAGCTTCTTCGCCATCTGCTTGTGAAACTCAAAGCAGGCGTCCACACCGACCATGGCCTCCATGTATGTGCCCCATTCCGGTGGGGTGTTCCTCATCTCTCCCCTGAAGAAGTCATCGAATTCCTTCCTCAACGCTTCCTCTTCCGGGGTAAATCGAAAATCCATTCCCGGCTCCTCTCTGGCTGCGGTCCTACCTCCTGATTATATCTTCAACTAGGGAGCGGAGAAGTCCCCAAGCTGATGTATCCTCTCGCCTATCTCGTTTACGGTCCACCTTCTACCTATATCAATGGACTTGGCAACGTGCCAGGGTTGGAACAACTCAAGTTTGCCTCCCCTGAGGGATATAACCCTGCCTGTTACGTTTTGGGCCTGAGCGCTGGCCAGGTAGACAACAAGCGGGGAGACGTTCTCTGTGGCGAACTCATCGAACTGGCCCTCATCGGTCGGCGGGGGCCCGATGTTGGCTTCTGTCATCCTCGTCCTGGCCATAGGGGCGATGGCATTACAGGTCACCTTGTATCTTTCCATTTCCATGGCCCATATTATGGTCAGGGCGGCAATGCCTGCCTTGGCTGCCCCGTAATTAGCCTGCCCCACGTTTCCCAGCAGACCGGAATGGGAGGTTGTACTTATTATCCGCCCATTTTCCAATTTCCCTTCCTTGCTCTGCTCCCTGAAGTAAGCACAAGCCCATCTGCCGCAGTTAAAGGTTCCCTTGAGATGGACTGCGACGACAGCATCCCAATCCTCCTCGGGCATATTGAAGGAGATCCTGTCTCTTACAAAACCCGCATTGTTGACCAGAATGTCAAGTTTGCCGAAGTTATCGATGGCACAATCTATGATCCTTTTGGCTCCCTGGAAATCAGCTACGCTCTGGTAGCTGGCCACCGCAACTCCGCCTGCCTCCTTGATCTCTTTGACTACGTTGTCAGCAGGGTCGGAGGATTTCCCTGTGCCATCCAGTTCCGCTCCGAGGTCATTGACAACCACCTTCGCCCCTTCTTGAGCCAGCGCCAGCGCGTGGCTTCTTCCCAGACCTCTTCCTGCCCCTGTCACCACCGCGACCTTACCCTCCAGCACTCCCATCTTCTTCGCCTCTTTCTCTATTCGGCCTTATACTTTCCTATCTCCAGGCCCGGCACAAGATCCATGCCGATGTGTCCCTCTCTCTCCAGCTCGGCATACTCTTCATCGGTGACGCCCAGAACCTCCTTATACACATATTCATTGTGCTCGCCCAAACGAACAGCCGGAAGCCGGATGTGGTTGGGCGTTTTGGACATCCTGTAGGCCAGCCCTGGATAGCGATGTGTGCCACATTCGGGATGAGTGACCGTCTCGAAGAAACCTCGCTCTTTCATTTGAGGATCGTTGTAGGCATCGTCTGGATGTTCAACTGGACCGGCGGCAACTCCTTCCTTTTGCAACAGGTACATGACCGCGAAATGGTCATGCTGGCTGGTCCAATCCTCGATGTGTTTATCCAGCTCATCGTGGTTGCGCCACCGTCTCAGGGCATCGGAGAACCTTTCCTCTTTGGTCCAGTCCGGATTGCCCAGGGCGCGGCAAAAGCCGTCCCACTCTTCATTGGTACGGATGGTGATGTTGACCCATCTGTCCTCCCCACGGCAGCGGTAGCAGCCCTGGACGGCGCCATACAGGTCTCGGTTGCCCGTCCTTTCAGTGATCCTCTGATTCATCGTGTAGTCCATGATCGCCTCGCCCAGCTGAATCATGGTGGCCTCCGTCTGGGCCATATCGATGAACATTCCCTTTCCGGTCTTGTTGCGCTGGTGGAGGGCCATCACAATTATGAAGGCGGCGATCGTCCCAGAGGCTTCATCACCATGATAGATGGCCGAGTTAGCAGTCACGTCCCTATCAACGTAGCCCCTGAGATAGGTGTGCCCCAGAAAGTCATCCTGGTGGGCGCCGAGTGTGCGATAGTACTTGAGGGGACCAGATTGACCGAAGCCCGACATGGAGACCATTATGATCTTCGGGTTCCATTGGCTTATCACATCGTAGGTTAGGCCGAGGTTCTCCATAACAGCGGGCTGATTGTTCTCAATGAAGACGTCGCTTACCCCCACTAGCCTTCTGAGTATCTCTTTGCCCTTGGGCCTTATGGGATCCACGGTGCAGGAAAGCTTATTTCGACCATGCACATTGTACATGCAGCTCCGGTTCCAGGGTCTGCCGTTAACCTCGTCATAGCCTTCTTTAAGGTATGCTGCGTAGCCTCCCTTCACAAAGTCCACGGCGTATTTGGGGTGCCTGGGAGCCGGGCCTCTGGTGCCAACGGCGAGGTAGTGAAGGGACTCCACCTTGATCACCTCGGCACCCCAGTCGGCCAAGTGCATCTCGGCAATAGGACCAGCCCACATCTGTGTCATACCAACCACCCTTATCCCCTCCAGCGGTAGCTTGGCCATTTCAGATAATCCCCCCTTCACTCAGTTTCACCAGCTCTTCTTTTGTGTATCCCAACGACGCATAGACTTCCTCGTTGTGCTCACCCAGAAGCGGCGCTGGCCTCCTTATCACCCAGGGCAGTTCCGCCGATAAGGCTGGCCTGCCGGGGTAGGTCAGCCTTCCTACCACAGGATGATCGGCCTCTGCCCAGAATCCTCTCTCCTGGAACTGGGGCTCATTGAGCAAGTCCTCGGTGGTATTGATGGGGGCGCTGAAGACGCGTTCCGCCTGGCAAGCTTCAACGATTTCTCTCCTGGTGCGCTCCATGACCCAGGGATACCAGATCGTGCCGAAGAACTCCTCCCTGCGTTGCACGTCGAATTGATTCATCCCGCCATATGTCTCCATAAGGGGCATCTTGAGCACTCTTTCGATCCGATTCAGGAACATAAATCCGCCGGCTACATCAACATAACCATCGCTGCAGGGAAAGATTCCATAGGGGTATTGAAGGAGCCCTGCGATATCCATTCTGGGCGTCAATTCTGCGTTGTACTCGTAGGCCAGGAGCTCGCTCATCCTCCTATCGATAGCAGCCATTTGGGACTCCATTAGAGAGACGTCCACGTGCTGGCCGATTCCCTGCGCCATGGCTGCGTAGAGGGCTATCATGGTGGCTGTCGCTGCCGTGGTGCCTCCCTGGTACTGGATTATGTTCATGCCTTTCTTGACGGGCTCGCAATCACCTACCCCGGTAGTGCACATGGCACCACCCATCCCATAGATGATAAGCTCCGAAGCCTTGAAGTCCCGATAGGGGCCTGTCTGTCCGAAGTTGGAGATTGATGTCATCACCAGTTTGGGATTGATCTTCTCTAAAGTCTCGTAATCCAATCCCAGGCTGGGCATGACATGAGGGCTGAAGTTCTCTACCAGGATATCCACGTCCTGCACTAGATCCTTCAGTATTCTCTTTCCTGTCTCGCTCTTTAGATTGAGGGTGATGCTCCGCTTGTTGGTGTTCAGGTGTAAGAAGAGCCCGCTCTTCTCCGGATGGGGGTCATCCTTAAAGAACGGGCCCATGCTCCTCGCTGGGTCCCCCTCGCCAGGCTTTTCGACCTTGATCACATCAGCACCGTAGTCTGCGAAGACCTTGGTACAATTAGGCCCCGAGATGTACCAGGTCAGGTCCAGTATTCGGACATCGGATAGCGGTTGCTCCGCCATAACTTTCCCCTTCCCGTTTGGGCCAGCTACATCACAAGCCCTCTTTGTTCCAGACCTTGTGCAATTTCTTGAAGCCCGAGTTCCTCCAGCTTCGTCCTTGTCTGAAGGCCGGTGGCAACATCCCACCCTCTGAGTTGATAGTATTCGTCCTTCATCCTCTCGAACTCTGCCCTGTCTACCACCATCCCAATCCTCGAAGTTATCTCGCCCTCCTTGCCCGGGGCCTGAGCCTTCGGGTTCATTGCGTGACCTTTGAGAGGGGTTGTGAAGAAAGCCTCTGGAATCTGGTCGCTTTCCCTTCCCTTGTGGCCCTCCCTGACATGTATCGCCCTCTGCAGATTGAAGACCCTTTCACCTATAAGGTAAAGCCCCTCCTCGTCCACCTCTTCCCCAGTAATCGCGGAGAGTATCTTGCTCTCGACCGAGGGGTCACCTACATGGTCACCTGAGAGGGTGTGCGTGACTGGCCAGGTGAAGTCGCAAAGGATGAGGCTTTCTTTGGCATACTCCCGGTCCTGGATTCTC
>SOKG01000204.1 GCA_004376205.1 Dehalococcoidia bacterium
CACGCGAATAGTCCCGGGCGGGGGGGTGCCGGGGGCGGGGGCGGGGGGGGGGGTGAGGGCGAAGGCCGAGGCTCCAGGCCTAGGCTTAGGCGCCATAGCTCCTCCAAGCCTGCGGTATCGAAGCCGTATGCCTCCAGAAGCGCGTCGTCGTAGCTTGAGCCTTGCTTGAAGATGCTCAGAAGGTGTAGCATTTTCTCGCTGCCGTAGCGGTCGATGAGGAATTGGACAACGCTGTAGCTCTCTCCATAGGAGAGAATCGCTTCATCGTAGTTGACGGGAAAGTTACTCGAAAGTGTCCTCAGAGGGATAAGACTGTCCTCAGATATCGCCCTGTCTAGTGAAGCCTTGAAATCGGGTCGCAGATTGCCTTCGGCGTATGTTGACAGCCCCTCGCTGAGCCAGGTAGGTATATCGTTGTAGGGATTAAAGGTCATGTGGTAAGTCACCAGATGGGCCATTTCATGAGATATCGTCCTTCCGTCGCGTGCCACATCTCCTGGAGGGACAGGAATCAGTACAGTATTGAACTCCGTGAGAGTCACGCCTCCCGTCCATTCCTGCGGATAGACCATGGCCTCAAGCAAATCCTGGGAGCTGGCGTAAATGTATATCTTTATCGGTTGTTCAAGGTATGCCCCCGTGTCACGGGCCAGCCTATCCAGCGCCTCATTGGCGGCATCAAATAGTGCTTGCGCGAAAGACAGTCCTCCTCGGTACCAAAACAGGGTTACATCGCCCTCTGTCAAGGTGTCCCAGGAGTAGCGATTATCATTGAATTGGACGGTCTCCCAGGCAGTCTCAAGCTGGTAGCCGGACGCGTCTTGTATTCTCCAGCTATATCGAATCTCCGTCCCCGGCGGTAGGCTACCGAGCATCTTCTTCATTTTCCAGGTCCAGCTTGCCTCGACCAGGGGAGCATGGTCGAATTCGAGTTGCACGACGCTGGTCACCGGGACGGTAGTTATCCTGTTTACTTTGTAGCGGAGGAAGATCTGGGTGATGTCGGCAGCACTTTCCGCTCTCAGATTGAAGGTTAGTTCGGTGGGGAATTGAACCTCAGTAGTGGATAATGCCGATATTCCCTCTTGAGCCTGAACTGGCCCAAGGGTAGCAATGAGGAGAAGAAAGAGTGCTAGAAATAGAGGAATGAGCTTTTTCATCAACCTTGTATCTTGGATCTCAGGTATGCTTTGAGCAGTTCGTCGAGTCCGCCGTCGAGCACGGCGGAGGAATCACTGGTTTCATACCCTGTTCGATGGTCTCTAACTTGCTTATAGGGGTGAAGCACATAGCTCCGAATCTGGTTGCCCCATTCGGCGGTGACGTATTCTCCCTTCAGTCTTGCTTGTTCCGTGGCTTTCTTTTCCAACTCCAGCTCAAGGAGTCGGGAGCGAAGGACTCTCATGGCCGTTTCCTTGTTTCTAAACTGTGAGCGCTCGTTTTGGCAACTAGCCACGAGTCCAGTGGGTAGGTGCGTCAGGCGAACCGCGCTGCTGGTTTTCTGCATATGCTGACCGCCGGGACCACTGGAGCGGAAGGCCTCCACCTTGAGGTCATCGGGATTGATGGTGATATCCACCTCGCTTTCCACCACTGGCATAATCTCCACCAAAGCGAAGGAAGTATGGCGGCTGTGAGAAGCATCGAAGGGGGAAATGCGAACCAGTCTATGTACCCCCCGTTCTCCCTTAAGGTATCCATAAGCGTAATCCCCCTCAATTTCGATGAGGGTGCTTTTTATTCCTGCCTCCTCTCCCGGTGAGCTCTCGATAACTTCGGTGTGGTAACCATGTTGTTCTGCCCATCGAAGGTACATTCGGAGCAGCATCTGGGCCCAATCTTGGGATTCGGTGCCTCCGGCACCTGCGTGCACCGCCAGCATGGCTCCTCTGGGGTCGTACTTGCCGCCTAGATGCAATTGGAATTCGAGAGCTTCGAGGGAATGCTCGACGCTTTCTATTTCGTGGGAGATTTCCTCTTCCAGGGAGCGGTCTTCTTCAGCAAGCGACAAATCGGTCAAGGTGGCTAGGTCGGTAACCTTCTTATCCAGATCACGCCAGGTGGTCACTACCCCCTTCAGATGGGAGATCTGGCGCATGGTTTGCTGCGCCTTCTCCTGATCCTTCCAGAAGTCGGGTTGGGAGGTCTCCTTTTCAAGCTGGGCTATCCGTTTTTCCTTTGCAGAGATGTCAAAGACGCACCAGCATATTGGAGATGCGGCCCTTTAGGTCCTCTAGTTTCTGCTTTTGTTCCTCCATTTTGCCCTCCCTTGCGCTAGGCCTTAGGTTTAGAATAGCTTGAGTGTTAGCTGTGACGGGGTTTCTTCTGCTCCTGTGGCTTTGAGATGTCCGCTAGCAGCCAGGTGTGCGAGTCTTGTGGGCTCTGGCAGCCGCAGGCCGCGGCAGCAGCGCAGCACCCAGCTTACGGCGGCCTGCAAGTCTACTTTGTGTCCTATCGATACATAGACTGGACCTGCTCCCTGTTTGGTGCGAAGCGCTGCTCCTATCACCTCACTATTGTCGATGATCTCGGCGTAGGAGCCAGGCTGCGGCGGCACCAGTTGATGTTCCCCGCAGAGCCTGGATTTGGCACAACCTATGGTTGGTTTGTCCCACAACAGCCCCAGATGTGAGGCCAGCCCCAACCTTCTGGGATGGGCAATGCCTTGGCCGTCTACAAGGATCAGGTCGGGGTCGGCATTCAACTTTTCGCAGACAGCGAGGATCAAAGGAGACTCCCTAAATGAGAGAAGTCCGGGCACATAGGGGAAGGTGACCTGTTGCTGCACAACCTTGGTCTCCTTCAACTTCAGCTCGGGATAGCTAACGACAGCGACTGCTGCTCGTGCAAAGCCTTCGGAATCCGGTGCAGAGATATCGACTCCTGCGACCAGGAGGATATCACCTACCTCGTTTCGCCTGGAAACCATCGCCGCCAGGTCTCGCTGTATTTGCATGGCTTGATCGCGGGCTATTTGCCAGTCATGTAAATGATGTGCCTTCATCGATTATCCTGCTCTTTCAGCCTGGAGTGAAATAGTGACGTGAAGGAAGCAGAAGACTGTGTCTACTTTGCTCTCTATTGTAGTCTCTGGCAACACGTATGGCAATGGCCTTAACCGAAAAAATCCCTCACGCTGTCGAACTCTTCCGGGAGAAGATAGAGGACGAATGGGAATTTGTCGAGTAGGAAAGCAGCAAGCATGGATTCTTGAAAAGTATCTTCTACGCCTGGGAATGAGTTGGCGACTAGGGATAGAATGGCAGCGGAAATTAGGCCACCGATGACTAAACCGAAGATTAGCCCGCCTACTTTGTCGACCCAGCCCATGAGTAGCAGGGTGAGAAATCTATGTAGCACCCTAGATAGTACCGCCATTGCTGCCATGAACAGGATAAAGATGATAGCGAAGGCAACTATGTTAGCCTGAGATTCGCTTTTGAGCAAACCAGGGTGAAACCAGCCTGCGAAGCCATCGTACGTGCGCCCTGCCACAATAATGCCCAGGACAATTGCTATCAGCGGGACGACGGTTCGTATCAACCCGCTTCTGTAGCCGATGAGCATAGGGAGGACAAGTATGACGATGATTACTGCGTCGAGCCAATTCATGTTTGCCCTACTACTTCTATCGGTGGTCTGAAAGCTATTCTAGCACATTGAAACTGCCGCACCAAATTGGGTCAATGGTCTTGAGATTGAGGCAGGGTGACAGTGACAACAGCAAAGCAGATGAAGATGACCGCTTTGCTCTCCACAGATAGTGTTTGCTGTGAGAGTGTATCAACCACCTCAGCCGAAAAAGTCGCGCACTGTACTGAACTCTTCAGGAAGCAGGTGCAGTACAAAGGGGAACTGATCGAGGAAGAAAGCGGCAAGGCTGGAATTACTGATCGTGGCTTCCATTCCCGGGGAAGAGTACCTGGCGATCAGAGATAGAATGGCACCTGAAATTATCCCGCCGATCGCTAAACCGAGCATTACTCCGCCAAGTCTATCTGCCCAGCCAACGAGCGGTATCTTGGGGCCTCTTTGACCAAGCGAGGAGAGTATCAAGTACAGTTCAATCGATGCAACCATAACCACGATAAAGATTATGAGGAAGGCAATTATTGTGGCCTGGCTGCGGCTTTCGAGCCAAGAAGATAACGAATCCGCCATAGAGCCATAGAAGAGCCCTGCCAGGGTGAGACCCAGCAGAATCCCGACCAGTGGCAGAACAGTACTTGTTAGCCCTCCCCAGCCAAAACGGAATAAGCGCAGGGATTTACGCAGCAGCCAAAGCAATAACAACCCTACGGTTATGAACAGGACAAAGATAATGAGGAAGGCAGCAACTTTGGCCTGATTTGGGCTTTTCAGCCAGGAAGACAGCCAATCTGCCATATGACCATGGAATACTCCTGCCAGGACAACACCTGAGACTATTCCTAACAGAGGGAGAGCCGTCTTTGCCAGTCCCCGCTTGAAGCCGATGAACGTAGGGATGATTAGGATAAGGAAAACCACTGCGTCAAGCCAATTCATACCTCACCTTGCTACCCGATCTCCGCACCCATTGTCAGTCCACAGGGACTAACGGACTGGCAATTCTCAAGATATCAACTGAAATAGTCAGAGAAGTCCCTACATAGCCTGCTTATTGGCGGACTGTAAGACTTGTAACACTTCTTGTCGAGTTTGTCAAGTTTCCCCACCTCGCTTGACACTCGATTGGCTCTATGCTAAATTTGTAAGCGGCTCCAACACGGCTTCAATCCAGTTTGTGTCCACAAAGCCATTTTTTGTGCCTAAAGGAGGGAAGATTGTGAATTCGATTGTCTGCGTGAAGGAGATTCCCGATCCCGAAACCCCTGCTTCTGCTTTCAGCATCGATCCTGTGGCGATGCGGGCTATTCCCGCCAAGGACACACCCCCGGTGATCAGCCCCTTCGACGAGCAAGCGGTTGAAGCCGCTCTTCTGCTAAAGGATGCTCACGGGGGCAAAGTGACGGTGCTTAGCATGGGGGCACCATCGGCAGAGAAGGTGTTGAAGCACACATTGTCAATGGGCGCAGACGAGGCGTTCTTGCTCAATGACAGTTCGTTCGATGACTCAGATAGCGCGTCCACTGCCTATGCCTTGGCTCAAGCGATAACGAAGGTGGGGGAATTCGACCTCATTTTCTGTGGCAGGCAAGCGGGGGACTTTGATGC
>SOKG01000238.1 GCA_004376205.1 Dehalococcoidia bacterium
CATAGCAACGCCATGGTACATCCTGCCATCGTTACCGAATATAGCACGCTGAAATGGGAGATGAACTACAAGGGAAACCCGATGTGGGATGAGGTTGCCGACCAACTTGACTTTGATTTCAAACGGATAGGGACTCTTGTTGTGGCAGAAAACCCTGATGAGGAACTACTGCTTCCCTATGTAGTGGAACTGGCTACGAAACACAAAGACGCGCCTCCACGGGAATTGAACAGGGAAGAACTGGACAAAATCGAGCCAGGGCTTGCCCCAAATGTCAGGAAGGGTGTACTGGTGTGGAACACAGGCATCGTCTCTGTATTTGAACTCGTCATAGCATACGCCGAGAACGCCATGGCAAACGGAGTGCGATTCTTTCTAGATACAAGCGTCACAGGAGTCCAAACCGAGGACAGAAGCATAAAGGCAGTAGATACGACAAGAGGGACCATTAAGACGCAAATCCTGGTCAACGCCGCGGGACTGTATGCCGATAGGATTGCCGAATTTGCTGGAGACAGGTTCTTCACCATTCATCCCAGAAAGGGAGAGACAATCATTTTTGACAAGTCTTACCAGCCAGTGCGAACAATGCTGGCTTCGTTTAGCATGGCGGCTGAACGAAGTGAATACTCCAAAGGGGGAGGCATCATCCCCACGATCGATGGCAATCTTCAGTTCGGGCCGACAGCAGAGGAGGTCTGTGATAGAGAGGATGTCTCCACCACATTTGCGGAGCTTGAAACACTATTTGATAGATTCGCACCAGTGCTTGAGCGGCTCAAGCCAGCCTATGAGAAGCCCGATAAAGGTAAAATCATCACTCATTTCGCTGGATGTAGAGCGGCGACATACAAGGAGGATTTCATTATTGAGCCTTCCAAAAAGGTGAGAGGGTTAGTTCACGTTGCCGGCATTCAGTCTCCAGGGCTTGCATCGGCGCCAGCCATTGCCGAAAGGGTGAAGGACATCATTATACAAGAGGTGCACCCCGCTGAGAATACAGACTTTGAACCGAGGAGAAAAAGGAGCAAACGCTTCTCCGAGTCGGACCAAAGCGAAAGAGAGGAGCTTGTTCGAGCAAATCCCCTCCACGGACATGTTGTCTGCCGCTGTGAAAACGCGAGCGAAGGCGAGATTGTAGGTGCGTTACACAGAGGTATCCCCGCAAGGAGTGTCGATGCCGTCAAGAGAAGGACGAGAGCAGGTATGGGAAGATGCCAGGGCGGCTTCTGCATGCCGAGGGTTCTGGAAATTATCAGCAGGGAGGCAGATATCAGAAAGGAATTGGTGACGAAGAGTGGGGGCCAGTCTTTCATCCTGAGCGGAAGAACAAAGTAGGTGAGAGAATGAAGCATTTTATTGTCATCGACGGGGGAACGCAAAATATAAAGGCGTTCATCTTTGATGAAAAGGGGAATGAGGTATATGGCGAGGCATATCCTGTGAGCCCGTATTTCGCTACTGAGCCCGATTTTGCCGAGCAGGATGCGGAGCAGTATCTGAAAATTACCCAGCAGGTAACCAGGAGTGCGGTGGAAAACTCCCATGTTCCCAGAGATGAGTTCGCTGCCGTTGCTATCACCACCCACAGAAGCACAATTGTGCCCGTTGATGAAAATGGCAGGCCTGTTCGTCCCGCAATCACCTGGCTTGACGAGCGTAAGACAGAGGGACTTAAGCTCCCCGGTGGACCCTTGCTGTCACTGGCGTTTAGAATTACAGGAAAGACACCGATACTAAAGGAGTATCAGAGAAGGTCTAAGTTTAACTGGCTCAGGAAGTACGAACCGGAAAGCTACGATAGGACCCACATCTTCCTCACCATCTCATCTCATATCTTTCACGCATTGACCAACCAGTTCAAAGACAGTTCCTCCATAGTGGGGGTGTTCCCCATCGACTTCAAGGGACTTCGGTGGCATCCCTGGAAGGTCGTATACCAGATTCTTGGAGTTGAGCGAGAAAAGCTACCTCCACTTGTTTCACCGGCTGAGATTGCCGGGGAGGTCTCGGAGGAGGGAGCGAAGGACTTCGGTGTACCACAAGGGCTCCCCGTGATCATCGGAGCCGGGGACAAACAGTCCGAGCTGCTGGGCGCTGGCGCAATAAGTAACGATGTCGCTGAGATCAGCTACGGAACGGCTGCGGTCATTGAAATACTCTCCAACAAATATGTAGAGCATCCTAAGATGGATTTCCTCACCTTTGGAGCAGCAATTCCGAAGCATTGGGTACTCGAAGGTTTCGTGGGGAGAGGATACTGGATGGTCTCCTGGTTCAGAAGAGAGTTTGCCAAATATGAGGAGGAAGAGGCGGAGAAACTGGGGATAGAGCCAGAGGAATTGTTGAATAGGAAAATGGAGGAAATCCCTGCTGGTTCCATGGGCTTGATTCTCCAGCCTTATTGGCATCCACGTGAGAACGATCCCCCTTCTAAGGGCGCAATAATAGGATTCTCTGGTGAGCACACAAGGCTGCATATTTACCGGGCAATTGTTGAAGGCATTGCATACGAATTGCGCAGACTGGGGGAAATAATTCAAAAGCATTCAGGGAGCAAGATAAGGGAGCTAAGGGTCGGTGGCGGAGGCTCAAAAAGCGATGAAATCATGCAAATTACCGCCGATGTTTTTGGCCTTCGCACGTGTAGACTGCATACAAGTAATCTTTCTGCGTTGGGCGCCGCAATCGATGCCACCGTTGCCTTGAAGATCTATGACAACTTCCCGGAAGCTGTCGCCAATATGGTAAGGGTGGAGGAGACTTTCACTCCTCGTGAGGAGAATGCGAGAATCTATGACAGGTTGTTCAATGAAGTGTACAAGAAGATGTATCCGGCACTTTCCCCGTTACACAACAAAATCGCGGAGATCACGGGATACCCAAAGATAACATGACGGTTTGAACAGGATGTCTATCGGCTTTGGGAGGTCAATGAGAGATACCGATGGAAGCTGATGTAACCGTAATAGGCAGCGGACCTGCTGGGCTTACTGCCGCACTCCATGCTGAGAAGAGTGGGGCAAAGAATGTCCTTTTGCTTGAGAGAGAGGAGGAGCTGGGTGGCATCCTGAAACAGTGCATACACAACGGCTTTGGCCTGGAGCAATTCAAGAAAGACTATACCGGTCCTGAGTATGCGGAGCGCCTTATTGGAGAGACAGAGAAAACAAACGTGCGCTGCTTCCTGAATACAATGGTGACAGGCGTCGCGCCAGATAGGACTATTACAGCAGTGAATCCTGAGAAGGGCGTATTCCAGATAGAGTCAAAAAGCGTTGTGCTCGCTATGGGATGCCGAGAACGTGCCCGAGGAAGCATCAATATCCCGGGCACACGCCCAGCCGGAGTATATACCGCGGGAGTGGCTCAAAGATTCGTCAATATTGACGGATATCTTCCCGGAAAAGAGGTTGTTATCCTGGGCTCCGGGGACATCGGCCTCATAATGGCGAGGAGGCTCACCCTGGAGGGCGCTCAAGTCAAGGGCGTCTATGAAATAATGGACTACCCTGGTGGACTGAAGAGAAATATTGTTCAGTGCCTCAACGATTTCAATATCCCTCTCTATCTGTCTCGCACAGTGACAGAGATACGTGGCAAGGAACGCGTGGAAGGGGTCGTGGTGTCCAGAGTTGATGACACGATGCAGCCAATCGGAGGTAGTGAAGAGTTCATATCCTGCGATACCCTGCTTCTTTCTGTAGGATTGATCCCCGAGAACGAGCTATCAATAGGAGCTGGAGTTGAACTCAGCCCAACTACAAAGGGGCCCATTACCACAGAGACAATGGAAACATCGGTGCCGGGTATATTCTGCTGTGGCAATGTATCCACTGTATTTGATTTAGTAGATTATGTTGCCCAAACTGGCATATCCGCGGGCGGGAATGCTGCAAGATTTTCCGCAGGAGCCCCGGAGAAAGACAAGAGGACGGTTGAGGTAATTCCGGGAGAAAATGTGAGAATGCTTTTCCCTCAGCGGTATTGTTTCGAAGACAATCTCATTCTGTTCATCCGGTCGGCCGAGCCATTCGAGAGAGCGGTGAGAATAGACATTTCCCCACTTGGACTGCGAATAAAGAGACCATACGCTAGGCCCAACGAAATGATTAGAGTGAAAGTGCCAAAAGAGAAGTTGAAGGACGTTACTGGGCCCATCGAGGTCAACATAAGAGAGAGCTGAAGATGGCCGGAGAGAGTAAACACTTCACCTGCGTCATTTGCCCCATTGGATGCGAAATCGACGTACAGCTTGAGGACGGCAACGTTGTTTCCACGGAGGGAAACAAATGCGCGAAATCGGAGGAATTCGTGCTGCAGGAATTGAAGGAGCCGATGCGTATACTGACCACGACCATTCGTATAAGAGGGGCGAAGTGGGCAATGCTTCCGGTTCGCACCGATGAACCAATCCCAAAGCGATTGCTATTCAAGGTGATTGAAGAACTGGCAAATATCGAAATGCAAGCACCTGTGAAGGTGTCTGATGTGATAGTTAGCGATGTTGCTGGCACCGGCGCAAATATTGTAGCCACCAGGAATATGAAACGGGAGGAGAAAGGCAAGTTCGTCTAGACAGATACGTGTCACCAGAAGTGTCGGCGTTATCTTGCGCCCTGGGTTTGGGTAGTGCAACGTATCTATTGCTCCTATACTGGAATGACTTTCAAGATAGAAGATGGTAAGAGTGGAAGCGCCGGCTGGAGCCACGTTGTCGCCATAGTAGAGAAATGGCCACGGCCTCAGGCATTCATCTGTGAATGGCGGACTCAGTGGCACTCATAATCCGTTGAACACAAAGCGTCAACACCTCAAAAAAAGAGGGTTTCTTTCTTAGATCGATTGGGGGGGCATGTCACCCGGCTAAGCGCCCATCAGGTCAATATGGCAGCTAGATGAAAAGTGGGAAGTATCGCCTCTTTTTGAATTAGAGAGTTCGATTAAGGCTGAGAGAAAGGGATTTTGGGTGCTACAGGGCATGACTCGAATGTCGTGGGTTTCGTGCGAGGCCACGAGCGGATTGAAAATCGGACGCGATCGGCATATCATTGGGACCAAGAGCGGAGAGGGATGAATATCGCCTCACCACGAATTGAAAGGGGAAATCCCGCATGATAGGCAGCAAAGAGAGATACGCCCTGGTGACAGGAGCTTCCAGTGGAATCGGCTACGAAC